>NZ_JBFUFF010000030.1:0-74256 GCF_056403555.1 Rhizobium sp. P2_G2 | reverse complement strand
GGGTGAGCATGAGCGAACCCTTGGTCGAAGCTGGTGAGGGGTAAATCTGCCCCGCCTCACGCAATCACCCCGCTTGTTCTCTTCTGCCGATTGGCTAGAAGTGCCGGACCAATGCAAGGCGATGATCACAGATACCGGACACCATGAAAAATCTCAGGCTTTCCGATGTGCTACCTTACGCAAAATTGTACCCGGCGGAGAAGGTGATGCGTTTCATCCAGACGGAACAACACTCGCTCGTTCCTTTGATACCCGACGCTATCATCGACGCACTGTTGCAAGACAACGACCTGAAGTCAGACCTCTACTGGTATCTCGAAATCAGCGGAGAGGTCGACGTTAACGACTTCGATTGCGTTCACCTCGCCTATGCCAGCAGCGACAAGCTCAACAAGATCATCGTCAAGCAGCACAATGTGTATTCGATTACAGTCGATCCGGCCAATGGCGAAGGGAACGTGATCGGCTATTGCCCCTGGTGCGGAATAAGATTGAACACGTCGCTGATGGGACCTGATCACGATCTGCTATGATACCTTTCGGCGCCTGCAAACCCATCTTCCTGTGAAGTGCGCAAGACAGGCATGCCGATAGCCGGCAACCAGAAATCCTATGTCTGCATCCATGTCTTCGAGGATACGAAGACCGGGTGAGCTTAAGCGAACCCTTGGTCGAAGTTGGTGGAGTAATTCTCGCCCGCCTCATTCACCTGCAAACCGCCTCATCATCGTCTCCCCCACCCCTCGCTGGAATTATCTTCTTCGCCAAACCCATCCCCCGGCATGAATTTCCTTGCCTTTACCGGCTTGCCGATGAGAAACACGGAGCTTACTTTCAAGACCGGAAACATAGGCGAGAATCCATGTCAGCGCATGCAAATGTCCTCGAAGCCATTGGCAACACCCCGCTCATCAAGCTGAAGGGCGCGTCGGAGGCGACCGGCTGCACCATCCTCGGCAAAGCGGAATTCCTCAATCCGGGCCAGTCGGTCAAGGATCGTGCCGCGCTCTATATCATCCGTGATGCGGAGCGCCGCGGCCTGCTGAAACCCGGCGGCGTGATCGTCGAGGGCRCAGCTGGCAATACCGGCATTGGCCTGGCTATGGTCGCCTGCTCACTCGGCTATCGCACCGTCATCGTTATTCCTGAGACGCAGAGCCAAGAGAAGAAGGACGCTCTGAAGCTGCTCGGCGCCGAACTGGTCGAAGTCCCGGCCGTCGCCTACAAGAATCCCAACAATTACGTGAAGCTGTCTGGCCGGCTCGCCGCCGAGCTCGCCCGGACCGAGCCGAACGGCGCCATCTGGGCCAACCAGTTCGACAATGTCGCCAACCGCCAGGCGCATATCGAGACCACGGCACCGGAGATCTGGAAGGATACTGGCGGCAAGGTCGACGGCTTCATCTGCGCCGTCGGCTCCGGCGGCACGCTGGCCGGCGTGGCGGAGGGCCTGCGTAGCTTCAATCCGGGGATCAAGATCGGCCTTGCCGATCCCAAGGGCGCGGCACTCTATGAATTCTATGCGCATGGCGAGCTGAAATCGGCAGGCAATTCGATCACCGAGGGTATCGGCCAGGGCCGGATCACCGCCAATCTCGAAGGTTTCAAGCCTGACTACCAGTACCAGATTCCCGATGCCGAGGCGCTGCCGCTGATCTTCGATCTGGTCGAGAAAGAGGGGCTGTGCCTCGGCGGCTCGACCGGCATCAACATTGCCGGCGCGATCCGGCTTGCAAAAGACTTAGGACCGGGCCATACGATCGTGACCGTGCTCTGCGACTATGGCAATCGCTATCAGTCAAAACTGTTCAACCCGGAATTCCTCGCCGCCAAGGGGTTGCCGATCCCCGAATGGATGGCGCGCAAATCGACGATCAAGCCGCCCTACGAGGCCGCTTAACCCGCGAGACCATGCATGTCGACCCTGCCCCTCTTTCGTGACGATTTCTATCTGGCGACGGCGGAGGGGACGGTCACGACAGTCCGCGACAACGGCGCGATCGAACTCGACCAGACCTGCTTTTACGCCATGTCGGGCGGCCAGCCCGGCGACAGCGGCTTCCTCGAACGCGCCGATGGCTCACGTATCGAACTTGGCGCC
Organism: Rhizobium sp. P2_G2; assembly: GCF_056403555.1. Lineage (NCBI taxonomy): Bacteria > Pseudomonadati > Pseudomonadota > Alphaproteobacteria > Hyphomicrobiales > Rhizobiaceae > Rhizobium > Rhizobium sp. P2_G2. The sequence continues at coordinate 72,155 of NZ_JBFUFF010000030.1, read as the reverse complement.
ACCGTCAATGGCGAGGACAAGAGCGTCATCCTGCACATGCCGCTCGAAGGCCAGCCCTCGCCCTCCGTCGGCGAGACGCTGGTGCTGCATGTCGACTGGCCGCGCCGCTACAAGCTGATGCGCATGCACACGGCCTGCCACATCCTTTCCGTCGTCTGCTCCTATCCGATCACCGGCGCGGCCGTCGGCGAAGATGACAGCCGTGTCGATTTCGACATGTCCGAGACGATCGACAAGGACGAGGTGACGGCGAAGATGATGGAGATCGTTCGCGCCAACCATCCGATCTACACGCAATGGATCACCGATGCCGAGCTTGCCGCCAATCCCGGCATCGTCAAATCCAAGAATGTCCGTCCGCCGATGGGGCTCGGCCGCGTCAGCCTGATCTGCATCGGCGAGAATGCCTCGATCGACAGCCAGCCCTGCGGCGGCACGCATGTGTCGGAAACGCAGGAAGTCGGCGATATCCACATCGCCAAGATCGAGAAAAAGGGTAAGGAAAATCGGCGCTTCCGTATAAAGTTCGGCAAGCCCGAAGCCTGACCCAATTATTGGCATGACCGGAGACTGAACATGGCCGAGGACAAGAGCCCCTTCGTGGTATCCGCAGACTGGGTGGAGAAGAATCTCGGCGCGCCGAATTTCCGCGTCGTCGACGCCGCCTGGTATCTGCCGGCGCAGCAGCGCAATGGCGCGGAGGAATATGCGGCCGGCCATATCCCCGGCGCCGTGTTCTTCGACCAGGATGGGATCGCCGATCATACGAGCAGCCTGCCGCACACTGTTCCGACGCCGGACATGTTCGCCGCCGAAGTCGGCAAGATCGGTATTGCCGACACCGATACGATCGTCGTCCATGACGGTCCGGGCATTGCCACCGCACCGCGCGTCTGGTGGCTCTTTCGGCTGATGGGCGCGAAACAGGTCTATGTCATGGATGGCGGTCTCGACGGCTGGAACAAGGAAGGACGGCCGCTCGAAACCGACCTGCCGGAACCGACGCCGGCGACGTTCCATGTGCATGTCGATACGTCGAAGGTCACGTCGCTCGAGGCGATGAAGGACATCGTGGCGCGCGGCACGCGCCAGATCGTCGATGCCCGCAGCGCTGGCCGTTTTGCCGGCACCGATCCCGAGCCGCGCGCCGGCCTGCGCTCCGGTCATATGCCGGGCGCGAAAAGCCTGCCGGCAACGAGCTTTTCCGCCAACGGAACGTTCAAATCCCTGCCGGAACTCCGGCAGATGATCACGGAGGCCGGCGTCGATCTCTCGAAGCCGGTGGTCACCAGCTGTGGTTCAGGGGTGACGGCGGCGGTGATCACACTGGCGCTCACCTCCCTCGGCCATACCGACAATACGCTCTATGACGGCTCGTGGTCGGAATGGGGCGGACGCAACGACACTGCCGTCGTCAAGGATTGACGATGGCGACTCTTTCGAAAAAGCCACGTGCGCTCAAAGCCCATATCACCCGGCTGGAAATGACCGCGCCGCCGACGAGGAGCCTGCCGCTGCCCGTCAACCTCACCACCGCACTGATGCGGGTGCAGGATATTCCCCTGCCCTTCTACCGTTTCCTCTATACCGAGGTCGGACGGCGCTGGCATTGGGTCGATCGGCTGCGCATGAGCGACGAGGAGCTGACGCGCGTCTTGCGCGACCGCCGTAATCACGTCACAGTGCTCTATGTCAACGGCGCACCGGCCGGCTTTTACGAGCTTTTCCACGCAACCGAAGAGGTCGTGGAACTCAGCCATTTCGGGCTGATCGAACATGCGCTCGGCATGGGGGTCGGTAAATGGCTGCTTTTGCAGGCGCTCTATGCGGCCTGGGCTTTCGAGCCGAAGCAGGTGACGGTGAGCACCAACAATCTCGACCATCCGCGGGCTCTGCAGCTCTATCAGATGTTCGGCTTTAATCCGGTGTCAACGTCGGATGCGCTGGTCAGGCCGCTCAGCGACGAGGAGATTCTCAAGATTTACGGTGGTTGACAGTCGTTGGGCTGCTGAAGCCACGCACCTGAGGGCAGGCCCGGTGATGATCAAGGGCATGTGCGCTGAGCGCTGGTGCAAAACAGTCACCTGGCAGGTTTCGGGTGGCAGCCGCCGCCATATGATCGGATAGTCGGGCAAATCCAATCGAGGAGATTTGCCATGACCGACATCCTGTTTCATGCCATGCCGACCGACGACGCCGAAGCCATCTGGACCGGCGGCAAGGACGCCTACGGCTTTTCGGCCGAGAAAATGATTTCGGATGGCCCCTGCCATCCCTGCCGGCATTGCCTCGCCAATGTGGATGAAGGCGAAGAGCTCTATGTCTTCGCCTATCGACCCTTCCCGGAACTGCAGCCCTATGCCGAGACTGGCCCAATCTTTCTTCACGCGCAGCCCTGCCGGCGCTATCAAGCCGAGGAAGTGCAACCAGCCGTGCTGCAGACGAGCAAGGATTTCATCCTGCGCGGCTATGGCGACAACAACCGCATCGTCTACGGCACCGGTGCCGTCATCCTCAAAGAAGACATAGCCAAATATGCCGAGGGGCTGCTGAGGCGCGACGACATCGCCTATGTGCATGTCCGCTCGGCGCGCAACAATTGTTATCAGTGCCGAATCGATCGGGCGTGAATCACTCGCCGGTGTTAACAAATCCGCCGGATGACGAAGTCGAGCGCGATTTCGACCTCATCGTTCCAGAACCGCAGCACCTTGAAGCCCTCCTGCTGCAGAACGGCGTCGCGCCGAACATCACGCTCACTCCCCGCATGTTGGCCGCCATCGACTTCGATGACAAGCTTGGCTTCGAAGCAGACGAAGTCGACAATAAAACCTTCTAACGGGACCTGCCGGCGGAATTTATGTTTTTCAATCTGGCGGTTCTTGAGCTGCTGCCACAGCACCTCCTCAGCCTTGGTCGAGTCGAAGCGCATCTTGCGGGCAAACGTCCGATGTGCTTCCGGCGGCTTGGCGTGAGGCATGGCGTGTCAGGAACGGCTGAATGTCACTACATTCCAGTCTTCACGTCCTTGCGACAGATGCAAGGGTTGGATGGGATGCAACGGTGCTCCCGCGCGTTTTCCTCGCCCCTTGCGGGAGAGGATACGAAGACCGGGTGAGCTTAAGCGAACCCTTGGTCGAAGTTGGTGAGGGGTAAATCTCACCCGCCTCATTCACCCCTCACCTGCAAAATCAAGACGTTAGACAATGCGAGCGCCTGTCGCATGCTTGGAAACGTTCAGGGCGCATTGTCTAACATCATGATTTTGCTTCCTCTCCCGCAAGGGGCGAGGAAAAACACGCGGACCGACGCCTGAATCACAAGAGCCGGCCCGACGGATCGGACCGGCCCGTTGTGCTCAAAATTGTCAGGCTCAGGCTGCGAGTGCGGCTTCCGGAGCATACATTTCGTAGCCGAGCGCCTCGGCGACGGGCGCGTTGGTGATTTTGCCCTTGTGGACATTGAGGCCATTGCGCAGGTGCTTGTCGGCGAGGATCGCCTGGATGCCCTTGTCGGCCAGAGCCAGGCCGTGCTGGATCGTCGCATTGTTGAGCGCATGCGCGGACGTCACCGGAACAGCGCCCGGCATGTTGGCGACGCAATAGTGGATGATGCCGTCGACTTCATAGGTCGGTTCGGAATGGGTGGTGGCATGCGAGGTTTCGAAGCAGCCGCCCTGGTCGATGGCGACGTCGACGATGACGGCACCCTTCTTCATGCCGCCCAGCATCTTGCGCGTGACCAGCTTCGGCGCGGCGGCGCCGGGGATCAGCACGGCGCCGATGACCACATCAGCCGAGAAGACTTCGTTTTCAAGCGCGTCGATCGACGAGAAGCGGGTGTGGATGCGACCCTGGAAGATATCGTCGAGCTGGCGCAGACGCGGCAGCGAACGGTCGAGAATGGTGACGTCGGCGCCGAGGCCGACGGCCATGCGGGCCGCATGCAGGCCAACCACGCCGCCGCCGATGACGACGACCTTGCCCGGCAGCACGCCGGGCACGCCGCCGAGCAGCACGCCACGGCCGCCGTAAGCCTTCTGTAGCGCCACGGCGCCCGCCTGGATCGACAGGCGGCCTGCGACTTCCGACATCGGTGCGAGCAGCGGCAGACCGCCGCGGTCGTCGGTGACGGTCTCATAGGCAACGCCGGTGACGCCGGAGGCGAGCAGGCCCTTGGTCTGTTCCGCATCCGGAGCCAGGTGCAGGTAAGTATAGAGAATCTGGCCTTCGCGGAGTTGCACCCATTCGGACGGCTGCGGCTCCTTGACCTTGACGATCATGTCGGCGCTCTGGAAGACTTCCGCAGCCGTACCGGCAATCTTGGCGCCGGCGGCGACATAATCCGCATCGGCGGCACCGATGCCGGCGCCGGCATTGGTCTCGACCAGCACGGAATGGCCATGCGCGACATATTCGCGGACGGAGGCCGGCGTCAGGCCGACGCGGTATTCATGGTTCTTGATTTCCTTCGGGCAGCCGACGCGCATGGTATTCCCCTGTTTTGATCGGTTTGACGGGCGGTTGTTGATGCCCGTGATTAGAGCGCAAAAGCCGTGAAATGTCCTTGCAAAGCGGATTTGCCATCGGGGCAATTTTCGAATAATCTTTCGTTCAAACGAGTATTTTTCGAAGGTTCCACGAATGGAGAAGCTGGATCATATCGATCTTTCCATGCTGCGGGTATTGCAGCAGAACGGCAGAATCTCCAATGCCGACCTTGCCGAAAAGGTCGGGCTATCGGCGTCGGCCTGTTCGCGAAGGCTCGACATCCTGGAAAAATCCGGCGTGATCAGCGGATATTACGCCCAGGTGTCGGCCAAAGCACTCGACTACAAGATGATCGTCATCGTGCATATCTCGTTGTCGGGCCAGTTCGCCAAGACGCTGAGCGAATTCGAAGCGGCGGTGAAGCGAGTGCCGAACGTGCTCGTCTGCTATCTGATGTCGGGCGAATATGACTATATCCTGCGCGTCGCCTGCAAGGATCTGGAGGACTACGAGCGCATCCACCGCGACTGGCTGTCCGCACTGCCGCACGTGGTGAAGATCAATTCGAGCTTTGCACTCAGGGAGATCATCGACCGGCCGAATGTGGTGGTGTAGGCTCACTGTACAACTGTTGGAAAGCATCCATTCCTTGAGAGACGATCATCTCGACCTCGCCTATGTCATGCTCGTCGCGGCAAATGTGCTTAGCGCCCTCCTTCTCGCCGGTTCAGATGGATTCTATTCCTATTCAGGCGGCCACCTGTTCAGATGCGCAGATCTCATGTCCAGCGGCAGCGATGATGAGGTGACGATGATGTACTTCGTTTTCATGATCGTGCCTCTGGCTTTGCGCTTGATCTTCTTTACCAGCCGGCCGTCATTCCTGGAATTGGCCGTGTTCTTCGGCATATTCGGCTTCGGGCTGCTTTTCGTCGCCGTGGCGAGCGATTGCGGCGACCTTGTCAGCACCGGCTTTGTCAGGGGAAGCGTGTCCGCCAATATATTCATGGCAACCGGCCTTCTTTCGGCCATCGAATTGATCTGGCTCCATGTTCGCAGGTAGCTTGCAAACTCCCCGCTTTTCTGAAGCAGGCGGACCTCGGGAGAAAAACATGAAATGCGTCATCGCGACAGCTTGGCTGTTCGTGTCGGCAACCGCCGCACTTGCCCAGAAGGCAGACGCCGACAAGCTCTGTTATGAAATCGGTGCAACTGCCGGCGCTTTCATGGAACGGCGGCAGCATGGCACATCCATGGGCGAAGTTATGGCTCGTCTCGCTAAAAGCAACGCATTAATTCCGCTAACGGTTCGCGAGATGGTGATCAAAGCTTACGACGAACCGGTCTACGACACCGAGGACAGACAACAGCGGGCGATAAGAGAATTCTGGAGTGGCTATCAGTTTGACTGCTACAAACAGTTCTCCGAGCCAAAATCGAAGCAGTAGCCAAGTCCCCCATTCCGCATCGGCCAAATGCAATTGGCGACTTGAAGGTTGCAGCGGTTTGCGCCATTGTCCGCTCGTTCGAACGACAACAAAGCACAGGAGGCGACCATGTCGAACAAGCGCAAACACCTCCACGACGTGAGCTTTTGAGGTCACGTCCAAGCGACGTAAATCCTTCCCATCCGAAAGCCGGGTGAAAACCGGGGACCAGACGGTCCACGGCGGCGTGGAACTCATCGAAAAACTTGGTCGCAACGACCCCTGCCCCTGCGGTTCATGGAAGCGGTTTCAAGCACTGCTGCATGACGAGCGGGCGCTATGACGGGTCGCTGCGCGATCATTACTTTTAGGGACCGATAATCCCCGACAGCCGGATCGGCTTGGCCGCCGCTCCGGCAACGCGATGTTTGACACGGAAAATCGAAAATGAACGAGCATTTGTTCGAAGCGCGCCAAAAAAGGCTGCGCGGTATGGAATTGACCTATGCGTGGCAGGGTTATGGTTCGGCGTATTTCCTCGAATTCGGCAATCTGAGATATGGCTTTTTTCCAAAGGGAAAGCGGCGGAATTTCCCGACCGGCGAGATGAGCGTCTTTCTCTCCTGGAGTTGGCGGATCGAATATGGGAATCGTATCGTCTGCGGTAGTTGGAGCGATGACGACGATTGGAAGCCTGTGTTCGATGGCTTGCTGGGCGCAACGGTCGTCGACGTCACCCATTTCGGTCGGCTGCCGGAGATCGAAATCGAACTCTCGAACGGTGTTCGGCTGCTGTCCTTCATGACGGTCGAGGAAGGGCCGGACTGGACGATCAGCAACCGGGACCCGTCCGGCGAGAAGGGGCTCTATCTGCAGTGGCGGGATGGAGCATTCGTGGAAGCGCCGTAGTGCCTTGCCTGCCAAATCGAGCCGTGCGATTTCACGAGCCTTGGCAAGCGAGTGATCAATCGCAATGGAATTTCTGGCAGGCTATCACTACAGGGCGCGGCCCGGACCGTCATCGCTGCCGCCGCTGGTGCTCCTGCATGGCAGCGGCGGTTCGGAAAACGCATGGGACGGCATCGGCGGGACCGTTGCGCCCGGTACATCCGTCTTCGCGCTCCGCGGACCGGTGGCCTGGGAAGATGGCTTTGCCTTTTTCCGCCGCAACCCCGACAGAACTCTCGATTACGACGATCTTGCCGCCCAGACTGAGAGGCTGGCGACATTCCTGGAAGCGCTGGCGCGGCGGCACAGGCTTTCCAGACCGCCGGTGATCGTCGGCTTTTCCAACGGGGCCATCATCACGGCCTCGCTGATTGCCCGGCGGCACAGCCTGACATCCGGCGCCGTCCTGATGCGCCCGTTGTCACCATTCAGGGACATTAGGCCTGCGGCGCTGAACAATTATCCCCTGCTGATCCTGGCCGCGCGCCATGATGGTCGGCGCGAACCCCGTGATCACGAGATCGTCGCTGCAAACTTCCGGGAGTCCGGCGCGGAAGTCACCCATCGGCAGCATGATTGCGGCCACGACATCAGCGACGAGGACCTGATTGCTTTGAAAGCCTGGCTGGAACAGACCTTCGCCTAGCGGGCTTTGCCTTGCCGATCTCCCCTCGCCTATGCCATCCCGTCGACCAGAGACACGATGCGAAGATGAACTCTTCCTTGTGCAGATCAGCCGCGGCAACGTTCTGAAGGATCAATTCGTCCATGCCGCTTTCGATATGGACATCTCCGTGCGACGCTGTCAGGAGATGCGCCATGGCGTATGATTTGTCTTGTCAAAGGTCAGAGCTTTGATCTCTCACCGACGAAATCCATGAATATCGGAACGTCTGACCAGCCGGCAGTTGGCGAGACTTGCGGCGACGGGAACCGAGTTTGCGCGCACGCTTCCTTTTTGTCCGCCTCAGCGATGATGCCTGAGCGATCTCGGCTGTCTTGCGAAAGTCAACGCGGCTGTGGCATATCCAGATCATGGCCTTCACCTTCCGACAGCTGCAATATTTCATCGCCGTGGCCGAACAGGGCACGGTGAGCGGTGCGGCGCAGGTCTTGTCGATTTCGCAATCGTCCGTCACCGAGGCGATGAAGGAACTCGAAAGCGATCTCGGTGTCATGCTGTTCGAGCGGCATTCACGCGGGCTGACGATCACCCATAACGGCCATCAGTTCCTGCGGCATGCGACGAATATCCTCGCCTCCGTCTCGGATGCGCGGCGGACATTCACCGACAACAGGGACGAGACCACCGGCTCGCTCAATCTCGGCGTCACGTCGCTGGTGGCGGGCTATGTGCTCTCCGACCTCCTGCGCCGTTATCGCCGCGCCTATCCGGCCGTCGACGTGTCGGCAATCGAAGACAATGGCAGCTACCTCGAACATCTGTTGATCGGCGGCGAGCTCGACATTGCCGTGATGACGATCTCCAATCTGCGCGACCGCATGGCGCTGCAGGCCGAGATCATCGAAACCTCGCCCTATCGCCTCTGGCTGCCCATGGGCCACAAGCTCGGCAGCGCCGATATCATCTCGGTGAAAGACATCACGCAGGAACCGCTGATCATGCTCACCGTGGACGAGATCGAGGAGAATACCGGCAAACTGCTGACCGCACTCGGCGCCAAGCCGCATGTCGCCTTCCGTACCCGTTCGGTCGAGGCGGTGCGCAGCCTTGTCGCCACCGGCGCCGGCATCGCGCTACTGCCAGACCTCGTCTATCGCCCCTGGTCACTGGAAGGTGACAGGATTGAAAGCCGCGACGTATCGGGCTCGCTGCCTGTGGTGCAGGTGGGGCTGGTGTGGCGCCGCGGTTCGTCGCTGCCGCTGGCGGCGCGGGAGTTTTTGCGGATTGCGGAAACGGCGCGGGCCGTAAGGGAACGCTGACAGTCAACCAACATCGGAAAAGTCATGTTCAACAAAATCCACCACATCGCCATCATCTGCGGCGACTACGAGACGTCGAAGCGCTTCTACTGTGACGTCCTTGGTTTCGAGATCCTCGCCGAAAATTTCCGCGAAGTGCGCCGGTCATGGAAATGCGATCTCAGGAGCGGCGATGCGCAGATCGAGCTCTTCAGTTTTGAAAATGCCCCACCCCGCCCCTCGCGGCCGGAGGCAAGGGGCATGCGCCACCTCGCCTTTGCCGTTGCCGATCTGGATGCCGCGGTAATGCGCGTGAAGGCCACGGGCGTCGCTGTTGAGGATGTCCGTATCGATGAATATACCGGCAGCCGCTTCACCTTCTTCGCCGATCCCGATGGATTGCCGATCGAACTCTACGAGGTCGAACCGCGATAGGCTACAAGATGCTGCCCGCAGCAGTGTAAGCCAGGATCAGGAAGATGACGAAGAGCACCAAGGCGATGATGAACAGGATCTTCGCGATCTGAGCGGTTGCCGCCGATATGCCGGAAAAACCGAAAATACCGGCAACGATTGAAATAACCAGGAAAATCAGGGCCCATTTCAGCATTTTTGCTTCCTCTTCTAAAACCGATTGGTTTTAGAATGTTCGGATGAACTCAAAGTTCCAGTGGCGATCGGATGGCAATTCAGCGGCATCGCTCCTGCCGCATCGCAGCAGGAGCAGAGCGTTTGTCTTACAGCGCCGCCGCCGGTTGCGGCGAGGCTTCATAGGCGCCCCAGATCGACTGGTCGAAGCAGATCACCGAACCGGTCATCAGGCCCGACTCGGACGAGGAGAGATAGACGCAGGCGCGCGCCACTTCATTGGGGTCGACAAGCCGGCCGTTCGGCAATTGGGCCGCGGCTTTTTCCAGCCAATCCGGTTCGGCATCGTGATATTGCCGCTGGATGCGGTCCTCGCCTTCCGACGCCATCCAGCCGATGTTGAGGCCGTTGACGCGGATGCGGTTGCGCAACAGCGCGTAGGCGGTGTTCTTGGTCAATGTCTCCAGCGCACCTTTGGATGAACAGTAAGCGGCGATGAACGGTTGGCCGGCCATGGCCGACATTGAGCCGATATTGACGATCGTGCCCTCGATCTTCTCACGGCGCATGACCTTGACCGCCTCCTGCATCAGGAAGAACGGCGCACGGACATTGACGGCGAATATGCTGTCGAACAGTTCCGGGCTGGTGTCGAGAATGGTGCCACGGTCGGTCAACGCCGCGGCATTGATCAGCGCGTCGACGCGGCCGAATTCATGGTCGGCACAAGCGATGACGGCTCTGATATCCTTGACCTTTTCGAGATCGGCCTGCTGGTAGATGATTTTCGTGCCCGTAGCGGCGGCAATCTCCGTGGCCTTGGCCTCGCCTTTGTCGCGGTTGCGGCCGCAGATGACGATGCCCGCCGCGCCGCGCTCGGCAAAAGTGCGCGCAATTGCGGCGCCAAGCCCCTGCGTGCCGCCGGTGACGACCGCGATCTTGCCTTCCAGACGGGCTGCATTTTCAGACATATGGTTTCCTCCATTCAATCGAGTAATGACAACGGCAGCCTTCTGTCCAGCGGGACAGAGAGCTGCCGTCGATGCGGTTCTGGATCTATTCGATCAGGTCAGCTTCTTCGCAGCCTGGAGCGCCAGCGCTTCGTTGAACTCCTCCGGGCTCCAATCGCCGGCCAGAGCCTCCTTGAAGAGTGCGGCCTGGGTCTTCGGCGCCAAGCCGCCGACTGGCGGGTCGCGGTCGAGATTGGTCGGGAAGGAATAGCCCTCGGCCGAGGAAGCAATGGCGTTGTCGGCAGCGGTCTGGTCGATGGCGCCATTGGCGAGCATCGTCTTGAGCGCCGGGTAGAGCTTTGAGCTCATCTTCTCGCGGTTGACCGATTCCATGGCGCGGCCGAAGGCCGAGGACACCTGCAGCAGGTTCGCCATGCGTAGAATATCCTTGGAGCGATTGGTGCCAGCGGCGTGGATGAGCGCCGGATTGAAGAACACCACGTCGCCTTTTTGCAGCGGCAGTTGCACATGGTGCTGGTCGAAATAATCCTGGAATTCCTGGCGGGTGGAGACGAGGAAGCCGAGCGGGTAGCGCTGGCTGAACGGCAGGAACAGCGTCGGACCGCTTTCGAGCGGCATGTCGCAATGGGCGACCGCGCCCTGCAGCGTCAGCACCGGCGAGAGGTGATGGACATGCGAGGGGAAGCGTTCGATTTCCGACGGCGCCTGGAAGCCAAGATGGTAGTCGCGATGCGAGCGCTGTGCGGCACCGCCCGGATTGACGCGGTTGACCTGTGCCGTCATCTGGTAGTGCGGGCCAAGCCAGGCTTCGGAAGCGAGCGCTATGATGGCATTGCCATAATACTGCGCAAAACCCTCGGGATCGGCGAGGCAGTGCTTTTCCAGGGAATTCCAGATGCGGTCGTTGGCACCGGGCTTGGCGAAATGGTCGCCGCCGCCGGTCTTCATCCGATGCTGCTCGTCGATGATGTCGGTAAACACTGTCGTGGCGCGATCGATTACCGCATGATCGGTATAGGCCTGCTTGAACACGGCGACGCCGGGACCACCCATGAAGACATCGCAGATTTCGGCCAGCACCGCCTTGCGACCTTCGGCCGTGCGGCAGGCATCGACGACGCGGGCGGTGTCGTAGATCACCACATTCTTCTCCAGCGCGCTGGCATGCGGATAATCGGCGAGATTGGTGGTCTCGGCGAGCCAGGCGGCAAAATCCTCGAGGTCGCAATCGGCCTCGGTGTACCAGACACGGTTGGAGCGAGCGGCTGCTGGATTGTCGGTTTTCATGATTTCCTCCCATGGGTGACCGTTGATGGGCTGGAGTATATGTCGCTTCGGTGATATGCCCAGCAGCGGAAACCATCAAAAATCCATCAAAACCACAGCGAGCGGCCATCAATGGCGCATGAATTCCTGATCAAGGACATAGCCTTCCAGGCGGGGTTGAGCACAGCCACCGTCGACCGGGTGATCAACGATCGCGGCGGCGTGCGACGACAAACGAAAGCGCGCGTGGAAGCGGCCCTTGCCGAATTGCATCAGCAGGAAAAGGCTGCGGCGCTGGCCGGCCGCACCTATGTTTTCGACGTGATCATGGAAACGCCGGACCGGTTTTCCAATGCCGTGCGAGCCGCGTTCGAAAGCGAGGCTGTCGCCTTTCTGCCGACCGTTCTGCGCTCCCGCTTCCATGTCGCCGAACAGATGCGCGAGCAGGATATGCTGCAGCTGATCGCCAAGGTGCGCCGGCGGGGCAGCCATGGCGTGGTGCTGAAGGCTGCCGACACGCCGGCAATCGCCCAGGCCGTGGCTGAACTGAGCGAAGCGAATATCCCTGTCATCACGCTGGTGACCGATCTGCCGAATTCCCGGCGCATCGCCTATGCCGGCGCTGACAACCGGGCGGCCGGCGAGACTGCCGCTTATCTGATCGGTTCAAGAGTGAGCGCAGGCACGGTGCTGGTGACGCTATCGTCGAGCCGGTTTCGCGGTGAGGAAGAGCGCGAGATCGGCTTCCGCCGGCTGCTGCGCAAGCGCTGGCCGCATCTCGGCATTCTTGAAATCAGCGAGGGCTACGGCAAGGATTTCGCCACCGGCGAACAGGTTCGAGCGGCGCTGGCCCGCGATGCATCGATCAACGCCGTCTATTCGATCGGCGGCGGCAACCGGGCGATCATCAATGCTTTTGTTGCCGCCGGCCGGCCAATCGCCTGCTTCGTCGGCCACGATCTCGATCGCGACAATGTCGAACTGCTGCGGCAGGAGCGGCTGCATTACGTGCTGCATCACAACTTGAGCAGCGATGCCGCTTCGGTTTTCCGCGCGTTCCTGAAATCACGTCATGCGATCCCGCAAATGGCGGGACCGCAGCTTTCGGCGATCGAGATCATCACGCCGTTTAATTTGTCTTGAGGCCGTAAGTCGGATCGTTGAACAGCTTGATCGTGTCTTCCGACATGACCGGTTCATCGCCGAACCAGCCGCCGCCCAGCGCCTGGCAGAGTGCGACATAATTGAGATTGACCTGCTGCGTGCTCTGCGCAAGGCTAAGCTCGGCATTGTAGAGGTCCGCCTGTGCATCCAACACATCCTTGAATTCCGTCGTACCGGATTCATTGAGCTGGCGGGCCAGAGCTTCGGCCTTGGTCAGATCGGCGACGGCCTTGGTCAGGCGGGCGTGGCGTTCCTGCTCGGCACGCACGGCAACCATGGCGTTCTCGACGTCTTGGACCGAGGTAAGCACCRTCTCCTTATACTGCAGATAAGCGATGCGCGCTTCCGATTTGTTCAGGTTGATATTGGCCTTGATACGTCCGCCCTGGAAGATCGGAATATTGATCGTCGGACCAAAGCTCCAGCTGCCGGTGTGGGAACCGACATTGGCCGAAACGCCGATATTGCCGGAAAGCGTGATCGACGGATATTGATCGGCTTCGGCGACACCGATCGCAGCCAGCTGTGCCTGCAGCTGAAGCTGTGCGACGCGGACATCGGGCCGGTTGCGCAGAAGGTCGGCGGGTATGCCTTCGGAGAATTTCACGCGCGGGTAGCGCACCGACTTGAATTTGAAAATATTGCCGACCTCGGCCGGTTCCCTGCCGAGCAGCACGGCGATCTGATTGATCGCCTGTTGGCGTGCCTGCTCCAACGACGGGATGTCGGCTGCCGTCAACGAGGCCTGGGCGGTGGCGCGGGTGGAATCAAGTGCCGAAACCGAACCGGCTTCGAGTTTCGCCTTGGTGATTTCCGCCGTGTTGTTCTGAACGGCAAGCGACTTCTGCGCGATAATGATCTGCTGACCGAGGCCTTGTACGTTCAGATAGGCATTGGTGACCCCGGCGATGATGTCGAGTCGGGTTGAGTTGAGCCCTTCCTTCTGCGCTTCGACCAGATAGCTCTGCTGCTCGGCCGACGGCCGGGCGCCGAAATCGAGCGTCCATGTGGCGGCCAAGCCTGCCGTTGCCGCGGAATTGTCCGTCGTCACGGGCCTAAAGCCAGTCGGCGCCCAGTGACCCTTCATCGGCTGGAAAGGATTGCCCGGCGCAGGATGATTCGGGACCCAGACGAGCTTGCCTTGGTCCAGCTTGGTCGTCGACTCTGCAGCGGTGGCCGCCGTCTGGCCATTCAGTGACGGGAAATAGCCGCCCTTGACGATGCGGGCACTGAAGCGGGCTTCGCGGATGCGTTCCCGCGCCTGCTCGACGGAAATGTTGGAGGCCAGCGCCTCGTCGATCAGGCTGTTCAGCGTCGGATCGCTGAAATTCGCCCACCATTTGGTGTCGGGGGCAATAGTCTTGCCCTTCCGCACATCCCGCGCCTTGTAATGCGACTCGAGCTTGATGTCGGGCCCGGGCACATAGTTGGAATTGCATGCGGAAAGCATGGTGCCGACGGCGAGCAGGAGCAGGAATTTTTTCATGGGCTGGATAGACTCCGGACCCCCCGGCACTCATGTCGGGGCATTAGCAACACGGTCTCCACGTCGCCGTCATGGCGGCGCGGTCAAATCATCAACTAAGCCGGCTGCTAACGCAAAACAAGATGTGCTGCAACAGGTCACCCCCCGCCGCGCTCCGGTCACAATCCTTTTATTGAGCGGGGATGACATTATTTCAACACTTTTCGAAGCGTTTTCCACACCAAGTGGAAAAACTGCTCAAAAATCAAAGTCTTGGCGGTTTATGTCAGTTTTCTCCAATCCAACGAGAACAATGCTGTCGCCACCGCTTTCGATGACCACATTTCCGCCATGTTCGGTGACGTGATTGCCCATTAATTCGGCAAAATTCTTGATGCCATGGAACTGCGTGAGATCAATGACATCGTGATTCTGGCCCTTGGCTGTGAAGTCGGTGATCCTGTCATTGCCACTGCCGTCCTTGAACACGAAACGGTCGGCGTCGCTGCCGCCGGTCAGCAGGTCGTTGCCGATCCCGCCATCGAGACGGTCGCGGCCGGCATCGCCTGAAAGCTTGTCATTGCCGGCACCGCCATAGAGTTTGTCGGCGCCATCACCGCCGTGCAGCGAATCTGCCCCATCACCAGCACCCTTGCCGGGTGTCAGGTGGATGATGCGACCGTCGAAGGTTACGGCATAGAGGTTGCCGTTGGCGTCCGTGCCGAAATCGACGATGCCGTTTACAGCATCACCCTTGACCTGCTCGGTTCGCTCTGTTGCGCCCACGGCTTTGCCGTCGACCATATGCAAGGTGTAAAGTGCACCCGTGACAAAGTCGGCGAAGAAGTAAGAGCCATCGAGCCCGCCTTCGCCGTGATAGACCACGCCGCCGGTGATCGCGGCACTTCCGCCATTGTGAGAATATTCGAATACGGGGTTTGTGAAGGCCTTCGGGTCGGGCGGCGTGCCGTTAAAGGGATGCCGGCCTTCGCGGAAATTCCAGCCGAAGTTCAGGCCGCTATTCGTGCCTGCCTTGACATAGTCGACCTCCTCCCAGGCATTCTGCCCGACGTCGCCGATATAGAGATCGCCATTCGTGTCGAAGGAGAAGCGCCAGGGATTGCGCACGCCCATCGCCCAGATCTCGTCTGCGCCGGCCTTGCCGACGAAAGCATTGTCGTCGGGGATGGCGTAGTTCCTCGTGTCGTCATGCTTGAACTTATCGCCATTGATGTCGATGCGCAGGATCTTGCCGAGCAGCACGTCCTTGTTCTGCGCATTGCCGTTGGGGTCTCCGCTACCACCGCCGTCGCCGGTGCCGATATAGAGATAGCCATCCGGCCCGAACGCCATCGAACTGCCATTGTGGTTGTCCTCGCCGGGATGAGGAATGGTGATGATGGTCTTGACCGGGTCCGCATCGGCGTCTGCCTGGCCTGCGGTATGATGATATTCGCGGATTTCGATATTGCCGTCCGGGTCGGTGAAATAGACAAAGAACCGTCCCGTCGTGGCGTAGTCGGGGTCGAAAGCCACGTCGAGCACGCCGCGCTCACCACCGCTGGAGAAATCGCCGTCGGGAATATTGAGAAAGGTCGTCTTCTTGCCGGTATCGGAATCGATCCGGAAGATCGTGCCGCTCTGCTTGTTCAGTCCATAGAGATGGCTGTCATCGCCTGGAGCCGTGGTGACCTCGACGGCGCCCTCGCCGATATTGGCTATAGTCTTCGAGCGGATGAAACTTTGCGCCTGATCGAGATCGGTGCCGCCGCGGCCATAAAGGACATCATTGCCCGCGCCGCCGGAGAGGACATCGTCGCCATCACCGCCTGAAAGCGTGTCGTTGCCATCCGTACCTTTCCTCTTCATGAGCCATCCCTCCTTGTGCTCACCATCGGTAGAAGTCGCGGCACGAGAGAACGCTGTGTTTGTGGCAAAGACAAGGGGGAAATACTGGACACCCCGAAAGGGTTTCCAAAAAGAAACCGCCGGTGAAGAGCCGGCGGTTCCATGGCATCAAATTGGATGATTTCGGCTATGCCGCATGCGGCCGATGCGTCTGCAGCGACCGGATGGCATTCTGCACGGCGGCAACCGATGGATAAACATGGTTGTCGAGTTCCATGACATGGAATTTGACGGCTATGAATTTGACCTTGCCGTCTTCGGGAACGGCAATTCCGACCGGTTGGCCGGCATATTCTACGACCTGCTTGGTCATGACAGACCCCTGTCTCCCGCTACTAACGGGCTCAGTACCAAAATTCGGGTGATTAAAATGCGAGCGGAGACTACATTCGCTCAAGAAGGCAGCCGGATACACAGCCGCAAGACGCATAACGCCTGTCATCAAGATGTCGGGAATACACGCGACTGGCCTCGACCATTCCACTCCCTCCTCTGATCATTTCAACGTTGCTCGAAGCCGGCTCATTTTGCGGCCGACGCTGGGCATATGGTACGCCAAACTGGGCAATTCAATGGCGACCGGCACAAAGCTGGCGTCGAATAGGGTAAGCGACTGATTGCATTATGCTTCTTAATCTCGCCACAACATAACTGAGTCGCGTTTGAAACGATAATTTTTTCCGTCTGATTATTGCGTGAAATCACCAATTCACGTAGATGTGAACGCCAAGTTCTCTTCGCCTTAATTTCTCCCAGATTCGGTCGCTTGCAGTGAAACGAACCAATGTATGTGGACTGTCGACGGCGCGCGATCGACGCGTGGCGGGCAAGACTCATCATGGTAGGGAGACATGGTTCCGGGACCCGAAAAAGCTCATATCCGGCCCAAATTTGGGCCAGTTTTCAAGCGATACCCGATGGCCACAGGGGTTTGTAAAATCTTGCGAAACGTCGCATGAAATCTTGACGGAGGTAGGAGTAGTCGTGTTTTGTTAGCCGGGTGACCCTCCCAAAAAACTCGGCTGGCCCGGGCAGTTGGAAGCATTGGAACAATTCTGGCCGTGAAGGCGTTATGTGCGGCAAGTTGAATACCTTTGCATCTACATCGTCTGTCATTCCGACTTCAACCTCACAAGATTTCGTGCATTTCCGTAACAACGGGTTCTAGAGAGAATGAACATGAATGCCCCACTGAGCCGGATAGAAACCGCGAAAATGCTTCCCGACGATCTGCGCATCGAGGGAAAGCGCGTTGTCGTCTATGGCATGAATTTCTCGCCCGAAATCGCTGGCGTCGGAAAATATACCGGTGAGATCGCCGAATATCTCAGCAAGCAGAAAGCCGAGGTCAGCGTTGTGACCACGCCCCCCCATTATCCCGGCTGGGCGGTCAAGGACGGTTACAAGAACACCTATTCCTCCGAGCGGAAGAATGGCGTCAAGATTATGCGCGTGCCGCTGTTCCTCAAGGAAAACATGGGCGGTATCTGGCGGCTGATCGCGCCGTTGAGCTTCGCTGCGACGTCAGCACCCGTCGTGCTGTGGCAGATCCTGCGGCATCGTCCAGATTTTGTCATTTGCGTCGAGCCGACGCTGTTCGCTTCGCCGCTCGCCATTCTCGCGGCGAAGGCCGTCGGAGCGCGCACAGTGTTGCATGCGCAGGACCTCGAAGTGGACGCGGCTTTCGCTGTCGGGCATTTGAAGTCGATCGGCTTCGTCAAAAAGGCGGCTCTGCTGTTCGAGAAGGTCACGCTCAAGGGTTTTGACCGCATCATCACGATTTCGGAGCGCATGGCGCAGAAATTGACAGAGAAGACAGGCAATCCGGAACAGGTTGCCATCGTCCGCAACTGGGTCGACCTCGAACACATCTATCCGCTTGGCCGCACGTCGGGCTACCGCAAGGAGCTCGGCTATGCCGATGACGACTTCATTGTCCTCTATTCCGGCAATATCGGCGCCAAGCAAGGTCTCGACACGCTTCTTGAGGCAGCCAGCAAGCTGGAAAACAGCCTGAAGATCAAGTTCGTGATTGCCGGCGAAGGACCGGCGAAGAAGTCGCTGGTCGCCAAATATGGACAGTTGGCGAACGTCTCCTTCCTGCCCTTCCAGCCCTATGAGAAGTTCAACGAGTTCATGAATCTCGCCAGCCTGCACGCGTTGCCGCAGGAGCGCGGTGCCGCCGATCTCGTGCTGCCTTCCAAACTGGGCGGTATGCTGGCCTCGGGCGCTCCGGTTGTGGTGACCGCCGATCTTGGCACTGAACTTGCCGACTTCCTCGGCGATAGCGCTCTGGTGACGCCGCCGGGCGATGTCGATGCGCTTGCCAAGGCTATCCTCAACGCCTCCAAGGGCGACCGCGAGGACCAGAAGGACCGGCGTGCCGATCTGTCGCGCAAGCTCTCCAAGGTGGACGGCTGCATCTCCTTCGTCCACGCCTTCGCCGGATGACAGATGAAACTTCCGGGGTTTCGTGATCAAGGCGCCATCAGGCGCCTTGTCAATTTGGGGATGCTGATCGGTGGGTTCGGCATCGGCCAGGGTTCCATCTTCCTTGCCCAGACCTATCTCGTCGCTGCCGGCCACACCGAGCTTCTGGCGCTGTTCGGCACGCATTTTTCCTTTGCCATGCTCGGCATTATCATCGTCGAATCTGGGTCACTGACCATTTTGTCGGCGCAGATCGCCCGTCTCCTGGTCGCACAGGGCGACGAGCACGATCTCTGGCGCGTCTACTGGGAGACGACGGTCTATCGGCTGACGATGGCCGCCGCGCTGATCATCGGCCTGCTGATCTTCCAGGCATTGGTGCCCCTGCCCGTTTTTTCGCGCAACTACCTGCTCGGCGTGTTGCCGGCACTGCTGGTCTGGGCCTTCAACGGCGCGGGTTTTCTCGATGGATTGCAGAAGAGCGGCATCAGCGGGCTGACCGGCTCCATCGCTTATGTGGCTTCGGCGGTGGCTCTAGTGCTTGCCGTGCGCCAGGCGCCGCCCGAGGCGGGCTTGGCCACCGGCGGCGCGCTCAGCCTCGGCTATATCCTGACCGTCATCGTACAGTTCATCGCGCTCCGCGTGCTCGGCTGGCGCGTCCGATGGCAGCAGCCAACGCCAGGCGGCATCCGCAAGGCTTTTATCGAGGAAGGCTCGATGCTTGCCGGCCTTGCGCCCGGCCAGCTCTATTTCCGGGCGCAGCTCGCCATCGCCTCGATGTTTCTCGGCACGACGGCGACCGCCATGCTTGTCTATGCCAAGCAGATCGTCAGCGCCGCCAGCCAGATTTCCGGCTTTGCCCGCCGCATCGAGTTCCCGCGCATGGTGCAGGCTGTGGCCGGCAATCCACGAATCGCCACCTTCCCGCTCGTCTGGATCCAGAAGATCAGCTTTGCCATCACGGCTGCGATCATGGTCGCGGTGGTCTTTGCCAGCATCGTCATCGTCTGGTTTGCCGGCGGCTTCACCCACCAGGCCTGGCTGTTCCTCGGCTTCTTCTCGGTGACGATCGTCACCGAAGCGATCGGGCAGTCGCTGGTGCAGGCGATGTTCGCGCGCAATCTCATCCATTCGGCGGCCATGGCGCGGATCAGCGCGGTGGTGGTGGCGATCGGTTTCGGCTATCTGTTCGTCGGGCTGATGGGCGTATCGGTGTTCGTCGCCAGCGATCTCTTGTCGCATGCGATCGTCATCTCGCTCTCTTATTTCTGGCTGAAGAGGAATTTCGTCCGTCATGCCTATGCCTGAGGTCAGAGACGGCCTGCTTGCGCGCCTGCAGCGGATGGACAGGTTCGGCCTGTTTCTCGTCGGCTTCATCCTTGCCTATGCAGCAACATCGATGGTCGTCGAATTTGGGCTTGGCGTTATCGGCTTTGCCAAGACACCCTATCTCAACGGCCTCACCTATATCTATAGCCTTGGCTTCATCGCTGTCGGTATTGTCCTGAACCAGGTGACCTTCAGATTCGCAGTGCCGCACCCTTACGCGCTGCTTCTGATGGCGGTGCTGTTCATCTCGGTGGTCATCGGGATCGCCAACCACAACGCCACGCCCTACATCATTGCATGGACGCTCTACATGCTGACCGGCATTCTGGCGTTTCAGTTCTTCCGCAATCCGCGAGGCGAGATTTCGGTCGATCAGGCATTGCGCATGATCTTCTCGCTGCCGATGCTGCTGATCGTGCTTGTCTTTACTTTCACCTCTATCTTCAAGAAGGACAACGACTACCAGTATGTGCTCGTCGAGGTGATGGCGCTCTATGCCATGCTGATGCGGCCGCGCCTGATCGAGAAGTTTTTGGGGCTCGTCATCTATGGCCTCGTCCATCTCGGCTCGCAGGACGAATATATCGGGGTGGCGATTGAACTCAATCGCGCCTCGATCCTCGCCGTTGGCACAATCTGGGTGATCTACCTGCTCTATCGCCGCTGGCTGATCCTGCTGCTGTTCTCCATATTCGCAGTCATCGGCGTGTTGAACTTTGCGGTCTCGCTCGACGACGACGTTGTGCAGGACCTGCCGCGCAATGTCAGGGAAGCCATCCAGATCATGAAAGGCGATCCTGTCTATAACCACGTCTCGTCCTATGAACGTGTTTATGAAGGCATCAAGGTGATGGAGGACTATGACACGGCCGGCGACGCGGAGTGGCTGTTCGGCATGGGTCTCGGCCGCACCGTCGACATGACCGCCGCCGCCGACAAGACACCCGGCCAGCATGCACTGCTGGGCGCTACGGAAGTGCACAACATCCATTTCATAAACTACGCGGTGTTCCACAAATTCGGTCTTGCCGGCCTCGCGCTGCTGACCGCACTGGGCATCGGACTGATCTGGATGTTTGCCGTCGATCTCGGCACGGGGCGGCTCAACGACGCCTCGATGTTCCTCTATTTCTATCTGTTCTACAATTTCGTCTTCGCCTTCCCGGCCTCGAATTTTCTCATCGCCAATCCGCTCTGGCCGGCCTTCCTGGGCGTGCTTTGCTGGATGCGAGCACGGCAGACGAAAGCGATTAACCGCGTCGCCCTGCCCGCTTTGACAGAGCCAGCTATCTCTGGCAGGACATGATCCGGCCGCAACCATCTTATTTCCCGCACAATTTCCGGCTTTGAGAGCCTGCATAAGAGACACCCACCGGAGAGCCCTATGAAATTCATGATCGTCAACGCGTTCGGCCGTTCGAACCGCGGCGACTCCGTCCTGCTGGACGAATGCATCCATGAGATCCGGGCGAAATTCCCCGATGCGCAGATTGCCGGCGCGGTGTTCGAGGGCATCGGCGATGCCGAGGCTGTGCATCCGACCGTGCAATGGTCGGAGCGCATCGGCAATACCGGCGGCGGCGGTGCGGCGAACCGGCTGAAGTCGCTGCTTTATCTGATTTACGCCTGGGTCAGCGCCTATGTTCCCTGGCTCGGCCTGGCACGCCTGCTGCCGGGCAAGCAGCGCGAAACCTTCGAGGCGATCCGCGACAGCGATGTGGTGATTTCGGCGCCGGGTGGCTATATCCACGATACCAACTTCGCCTATTTCATCGCGCTGCTCCACATTCATCTCGGCACGATCCTGGGCAAGACGGTGGTTCTGGCGCCGCAGAGCGTTGGCCCGATCTCGCGGCCGGTTTCACGCGCTGTTGCCCGCTATGTTCTCGGTCAGGTGCCCTATCTCTGCGCCCGCGAAAGCTATAGCTGGGATTTCCTGGCTTTGGGGCTCAGGCTACCGGAGAAGAATGTCTATCGCACCGGCGACAGTGCCTTCTGGAACGATCGGGTCGAAGACGATCCTCAGCTGGTCGACCGCATCTACACCGAGATCGGGGTCGATCCTGCCAAGCCCATCTTTGGCATGACCGTGGTCGGCTGGTCTTTTCCGAAATCCAGAGATCCCAAGGCCGATTACGACCGCTATACCACGGCCGTTGCTCGTGCCGCGGACCATATGAGCAGCACCTACGGGCTGACACCCGTGATCTTCAACCAGGTCTCCGAAGACCTGCCGACGGCCTATGAGATCCAGAAGAAGGCGAAAAACCCCGTCGTCATCGATGCCAAGAGCCGCGAGCCGGATATTCTGCGGGCGCTGATCACCCGCTCGAAAGTGTTTCTCGGCACCCGCTTCCATTCCTGCATCTTCTCGATGATGGCCGGGCGCCCGACCTTCGCCATCGCCTATCTGCCGAAGACCGAATATATCATGAACGATCTGAAGCTCTCGCACAGGCATACGCCGATCGACAGCATCGACTACGACTACATGATCCGCCAGCTTTCCGCCGACTATGACAATCTCGCCGCCGCCGAGGCCGAGATTCGCAATGCGGTAAAAGTCTACCAGAAGAATTTCACCCGCCTGCAGGACATCCTTGGCCTGATCGGGAACCAGCGATGATCCGGCGGCTCGCACTGGCGCTGCCGACGATCTCGCCGCTCGGCGGCGGCGTTGCCGAAGCGGCGCGGCTGCATGTAGCCGCTTTGGCGTCAGCGGGTTTCGACGAGATTTCCGTCCACACGCTCGACACGCGCATGGAAAAGGTCGACCCGAAGCAGTGGCAAGCGGCAAAGCTTTACCTGCATCGCTTCTACGGCCCGCAGAGCTTCAGCCTCGCGCCTGGCATGTTGCTGTCGCTGATGCGCGCCAAGCCGGACCTGGTGCATGTGCATGGAGTCTGGCAGTTCCACTGCGCCGCCGTGCAGGCCTGGTCGATGCTGACGGGCAAGCCCTAT
Source organism: Rhizobium sp. P2_G2 (assembly GCF_056403555.1). Taxonomy (NCBI): domain Bacteria; kingdom Pseudomonadati; phylum Pseudomonadota; class Alphaproteobacteria; order Hyphomicrobiales; family Rhizobiaceae; genus Rhizobium; species Rhizobium sp. P2_G2. The sequence continues at coordinate 49,285 of NZ_JBFUFF010000030.1, read as the reverse complement.
ATCGTCTCGCCGCACGGCATGCTGGAACCCTGGATCCGCTCGCGCTCGCCGAGACTCAAGGGCGCGGTGTCGGCGCTCTACCAGGACCGCTTCCTGCGCAAGACCGCCGGCTTCCACCTGCTGACCGACAAGGAGACGGGCGATGTCGCCGAATTCCTCACAGGCCAGCCAGCGAAGATCGTGCGCAATTTCGCCCAGCCCTTCGTCAGTGACGGCGAGATGCCCGGCTGGTGGAAACCGGAATTCGACAGCCGCAATGTCTACCTGTTCCTCGGCCGAATCCACGAGAAGAAGGGCTGCATGGAACTGATGGATGCCTGGGCAAGGCTTTCCGCCGAAGACCCTGGCTTCCGCGACCGTTCCCTGCTCGTCTTCTGCGGCTGGAACGATGGCATCGAAGGTTTCGAGGCCAAGGCCGCAGCACTTGGCCGTGACTTCGGCAATGCCCTGTTCGCCGGCCCGCAATATGGTCCGGACAAGAACCGCTCGATGAGCGTCACCCGCTATTTCATGCTGCCATCGAAGAGCGAAGGCTTGCCGATGGCGGTGCTGGAGGCCTGGGCGGCCGGCATTCCGGCCATCCTGACGCCCGAATGCAATCTCGCTATCGGCTTCGAACGCGGTGCCGCCTACCATACCGGATTCACGCCCGAGACGATCTATCCGGCGCTGAAGGCCGCAGATGCGCTGCCGGCCGAGGAATGGCAGGCGGCGTCGGTGCGTGCCCGTGCCCTGGTGGCAGACGAATTCTCCGAGGAAAGCGTCCGCAACGGATTGCTCGACCTTTATCAGGCCGCAGCCACGTGGAAAACAAGCCGCTGAGCCGATTGGCTCAGCCGATCCGCTTCTGGTAAGCGCCACGCGACGCCGACGTCACGTAGAGCGGCAGTTTATGGAAATTGGTGCGGGTGAGCGCCAGGCCGGCCAGTTTGCCGGAGACTTCCGGCTCGCCGGCGAGAACGGTCTCGATCAGTTCCGGGGACGGCGTGCCCCATTCGGCAAGCAGAATGAAGGCATCGACGATCGGAGCGGCCGCAGCGGCATCGGCAGCCGTCGTCAGCGGCGGCAGATTGAGAATGATGGCCTCATGCTGGCCACGCAGTGAAACGATCAGATCGCGCATTTGCGAGCCGGACAACAGGCCGGCCGGCTCGACGCCGCGGCCATTGAGCGCGGCCGGCAGAAAGGTGACATTGCTGCGCGAATCGTAAAGGCCGGTTTCGGTCAGCGGCTTGTTCTGCAGCAGCGTATCGACAATGCCCATTTCTGCACCGGGCGCCAGCCAGTTCGACAGTTCGGGGCGGCGGACATCGGCGTCGATCAAAAGCACGCGAAGGCCTTGATTGCCGAGATGGGCCGCAAGGTTGGCGGCAAAGCCCGTCTTGCCTTCGCCCGCCAGAACGGATGTGACGCCGATCACCGAGCTCAAGCGGCCGGCCCGGGCGGCGACGGCGCCAGCACGCACGACCTCGCTAAAGCGTGAAAATGGCTCTGACGCAGCCAGCCGCGCGCCGGCAGGCAATGTCAGATTGTTGGCGCTGATGCTGCCGGGCTTGCGGTCGACGGCCATGGCCGGAATATAACCAAGGAAACGCGTCTTGAGGCTGCGCGCCATCCGGTCGCCATCGCGCACGCCATGGTCTTTCATCTCTCTCCAGCCGCCAACCAAGCAGCCAAGGGCAGCGCCCAACACCGCGCCAATGGCCAGGATGAAGGGCTTGCGCGGCGAGCTCGGCGCGGCCGGCTTGCGGGCATCGGTGATCACCACCGCATCGACGCCGGGAACAGCGCGCTCGATCAGCGTATCCTCATATTTCTGCTGCAGCGCCGCCTTGGTCTCGGGCGTCGCCTTGGCAAGCTCGGCTTCAACCGCGACGCGGACCTTGGCATTGGCCGCTTCATTGGCGTCAGCCAGCGTCTCGCGAAAAGCCTCGGCAAAGGCCTGCGCTATCTTTTGCGCCTCGGCAGGATCGGGATGGATATAGGAAATGGTCGCCACATAGGTGCGGCCGACACGCGCGGCACCGGCATTGGCCCGCAACTGCGCAATCACCTGGTCGCGGTCGAGCTTCAGCCCCGGCTGCGCCTTGTCGGCTGCACCGAGATGCGCCAGCCGCCTGGCCACAGCAATCAGGCGCTTGTAACCAGACAATGCCGGGCGAGCAAAATCAGGGTCGTCGGTCAGTTTCAGCTTGTCGGCAACACGGGCGGCGACAGTCGTTGATTCCATATATTCGAGCTGGCTGAGGAACTGGCCCTCTTCCTCCGGCGTGATCGTCTCGATGCCCGGCCGCACAGGGTCGGCGGCGAAACCGGAACGCACCATGACGGCGGCCGAGGCGGAATATTGCGGCGCCCGGCTCTCGGCATAGAGAAAGGCGAGGACAATGCCAGCCAGGATGAACAGCAGCAGCGATTTCCAGCGGCGGCGCCCGACGGCAAGCAATTGTTCGAGGACATGAATATCGGGATTGGTCGCGGCCGAATCGGTCAAGCAGGCACCCTGTGAGGTCAGTGATGGTAGGCGCAGGTGGTATAGAGCGGGGTTGCGGCGCAATCAAGATCGGCTGCGCAAGCCGGCATCTGGTGGGTTACAGGACGGAAGGAAATAATTTCTGGTGGAAAGGATTTCTAACGTCGCTTGTCTACACTACGTAGACGTATCGCCTCCAGCCCGATCCCTGTCATGTCCCCTTCCCGCATATTCCCCGAGGAGACCTACCGGAAATATGTCCGCCCCGTTCTCCTGATCTACCCGATCGTTATGCTGCCATTCCTGTCGATCGGAATTTCCGACATACGGCAGGAAATGTTGCTCGCAGAATTTCTCAGGAACTTCGATCCTCGATCCTATCTCCTTCCTGTGGCATGTGATGAGAAGCGGGGTGCGCTCGGAACAGACTACGTCCAGGGTTACAATCGAGCATCCGGACGCGGCGACCGGGTGATCAAGGCCTGCTGGTACACACTGGCAACATATAAGCGACGGTTTCCCGAGCGCGCTCGTGGCAGCGACAGCGCTCTCATCGACAGGTCATTCGAGACATTGTCGATCCGCAAGCAGCGCCCCTCGATAGGCGAACCGGTACTCACAGTCGGCTTTGCCGCATTGACACTTGCATTTCTGACGATGGCAGCGGTCATGGGCTTTCGAGAATGGCAAGATAGCAGAAAGAAATCGTGAAGGCAGTTGACGCGCCGTTCGCATCCACCCCTTGCCAAGCGTGAAAATACACAATATCTGTAGACTACCTTGCGAAAACGTAAGGTGTGATCTCAGGGCGGGGTGCAATTCCCCACCGGCGGTAAGCGGAACGGTCCGCAAGCCCGCGAGCGCTTTCCGGAAACGGCAAGGTCAGCAGATTCGGTGCGATTCCGAAGCCGACGGTATAGTCCGGATGAAAGAGATCGGGAGCCTGAACGTCGGCGCATTTGCGTGGGCGTATGTTTGGCGTCCGCTTGCCCTGATTCATGTTGTGGCAAAGAAAGGACCCGAACGTGGATCAAGAAAATACCCAGACCATCCTCCGCCCCGCCGAGCGCAGCACGCCGCCCATCCGCGTGGCTTTCGTGCAATCCTGCTGGCACAAGGACATTGTCGACCAGGCGCGCGAGGCCTTCGAGGCCGCCATGCTCGCCGTCGGCGAAAACCGCTATGAGCTGAAATTCTTCGAAGTGCCGGGCGCCTTCGAAATCCCGCTCAAGGCCAAGCGCCTCGCCGCTTCGGGCCGATTCGGCGCCGTCGTCGCTGCCGGACTTGTCGTCGATGGCGGCATCTATCGGCATGAATTTGTCGCCGCCGCGGTGATCAACGGGTTGATGCAGGCGCAGTTGGACACGAATGTGCCGGTGCTGTCGGCGGTGCTGACACCGCACCATTTTCATGAGCATCCGGACCACCGCGAATTCTTCCTGTCGCATTTCCGCCAGAAGGGCCGCGAGGTCGCGGCAGCGGCGATCGCGGTGACCGATCCGACCTATGACGTTGCGGTCGTTCCGACGGTGGCGCAAGCGGCTTGAGGCTGCTTTAGCGGGTGGTGGGTGGTGTTACCCCCCTCTGCCCTGCCGGGCATCTCCCCCTCAAGGGGGGAGATCGACCCGCGGCGACCACTCGCCCTGATCTCAACACCTGAATTGGTGCGAAGAGCGTGCCCCCCAGCCAATCTCCCCCTTTGAGGAGGAGATGCCCGGCAGGGCGGAGGGGGGTGCCCCCGAACACCAAAGTTCTTTGACCAAAAACAAAGCCCGGCGCGAGTGCGCCGGGCTTTGTTCGGGCCTACTGGCTCTGATAGGGTCAGCCGTTCACGGCATCCTTGAGGCCCTTGCCGGCCGTGAACTTCGGCACGTTGCGTGCCGGGATATCAACCTTTTCACCGGTCGAAACATTGCGGCCGACGGACGCTTCGCGACGGGTCACGGAGAAATTACCGAAACCGACGAGGCGAATGTCGCCGCCCTTCTTGAGCTCGTCCTGAACGGTATCGAACACCGCATCGACGGCAGAGGCCGCATCGGTCTTGGAGAGACCAGACTTTTCGGCGACTGCAGCAACGAGTTCACTTTTGTTCATGTTTCCACCCCTTTCGTAGTTGGTTTGAAACGAATCGTATAATTCTGGGCACATTAATTATCGGTGGCCCGGCCGCAACTCTGATACAGCAAAAACCCGGCAAATCCAGCCTTTTTACGCTGTTTTCCATAAAGAAATGGCCGGTCAGGAGACCGGCCATCGGTTTTTTTGCGCCATTCTGGCACGAAGAACAGTTTAGTGGGCTATCGCGACGCCCGCATCGTCCGTGGCAGCGGCTGCCTTGGCAGTCGCTGTGTCGAAAGATTCGTCCCATTCGATCGGCGTCGGCTGGCGCAGCAGCGCATGTTCGAGCACTTCGCCCATCCGCGAGACCGGAACAATCTCCATATTGTTCTTCACATTGGCCGGGATATCGGCCAAGTCCTTGGCGTTGTCTATCGGGATCAGCACCTTCTTGATGCCGCCACGCAGAGCCGCCAGCAGCTTTTCCTTCAGGCCGCCGATCGGCGACACACGGCCGCGCAAGGTGATCTCACCCGTCATTGCCACGTCGTGATGCACCGGAATGCCGGTCATGACAGAGACAATGGCCGTTGCCATTGCGATACCGGCAGACGGACCGTCCTTCGGGGTCGCGCCGTCGGGAACGTGGACATGGATGTCCCGCTTCTCGAACAGCGGCGGCTCGACGCCGAAATCGAGCGCCCGCGAGCGGACATAGGATGCGGCCGCAGAGATCGATTCCTTCATCACGTCCTTCAGATTACCGGTAACGGTCATGCGACCCTTGCCGGGCATCATCAGGCCTTCGATGGTGAGCAGCTCACCGCCAACTTCGGTCCAAGCCAGACCATTGACGACGCCGACCTGGTCTTCCTTGTCGGCTTCATCATGACGGAACTTCGGCACGCCGAGATAGCCCGCCAGGTTGTCCTTGGTGACCTCGACCGACAGCACCTTGTTGCGCAGGATCTCGGTGACCGCCTTGCGGGCGAGCTTTTGCAGTTCGCGCTCGTAGTTGCGGACGCCGGCTTCCCGCGTATAGGCACGGATGACTTCCATCAGCGCTTCATCGGTGATCGTGAACTCCTTCGGCTGTAGCGCGTGGTCGCGCATGGCCTTGGAGAGCAGATGCCGCTTGGCGATCTCCAGCTTTTCGTCTTCGGTATAGCCCGCGATACGGATGATCTCCATGCGGTCCATCAACGGCGCCGGGATATTCAGCGTGTTGGCGGTGGTGATGAACATCACGTTCGACAGGTCGTATTCCACTTCCAGGTAGTGATCCATGAAGGTGGAGTTCTGTTCCGGATCGAGCACTTCGAGCAGGGCCGAGGACGGATCGCCGCGGAAGTCCATGCCCATCTTGTCGATTTCGTCGAGCAGGAAGAGCGGATTGGTCTTCTTCGCCTTCTTCATCGACTGCACGACCTTGCCGGGCACGGAGCCGATATAGGTGCGGCGATGACCGCGGATTTCAGCCTCGTCGCGCACGCCGCCGAGCGCCATGCGGACATATTCGCGGCCGGTCGCCTTAGCGATCGACTTGGCAAGCGAGGTCTTACCAACGCCGGGAGGACCAACCAGGCAAAGGATCGGGCCCTTGATCTTGGTCGAGCGGGCCTGGACGGCGAGATATTCGACAATGCGCTCCTTGACCTTGTCGAGACCGAAATGATCCTGGTCGAGGATCTTTTCGGCATTGGCCAGGTCGGTCTTGATGCGGCTGAACTTGCCCCAGGGCAGGCCCAGCAGCCAGTCGAGATAGTTGCGCACGACGGTGGCTTCCGCCGACATCGGGCTCATCTGCTTGAGCTTGCGGAATTCGGCATCGGCCTTTTCGCGGGCTTCCTTGGAAAGCTTGGTCTTGGCGATCCGCGCTTCCATTTCGGCCATTTCGTCACGGCCTTCCTCGTCACCCAGTTCCTTCTGGATGGCCTTCATCTGCTCATTGAGATAGTATTCGCGCTGGGTCTTCTCCATCTGGCGCTTGACGCGCGAGCGGATGCGCTTCTCGACCTGCAGGACCGAGATCTCGCCTTCCATATAGCCGAGCGCCTTTTCCAGGCGGCCCTTGACGGAGACGGTTTCGAGCATTTCCTGCTTGTCGGTCAGCTTGATCGATAGGTGCGAAGCGACCGTGTCGGCGAGCTTCGAATAGTCATCGATCTGGCCGGCGGCGGAGACGACTTCCGGAGAAATCTTCTTGTTGAGCTTCACATAGTTCTCGAATTCGGAGACGACGGAACGGGACATGGCCTCGATCTCGACGGCATCCTCTTCCGGCTCGGCCAGCACGACGGCGGCGGCTTCGTAGAATTCCTCACGATCAGTGTACTCTTCGATGCGCGCACGGCTGCGGCCTTCGACCAGAACCTTGACGGTGCCGTCGGGGAGCTTGAGCAGTTGCAGGACGTTGGCAGCCGTGCCGACGTCGAAAATAGCCGATGGCTGCGGATCATCGTCCGTGGCGTTCTTCTGCGTGACGAGCAGAATCTGCCGATCAGTGCCGATAACCTCTTCGAGAGCGCGGATGGACTTCTCGCGGCCGACGAACAGGGGCACGATCATATGCGGAAACACAACGATGTCACGAAGCGGCAGGACCGGGTAGTTCTGCACATTTCCTTCCGTCGGGAATGTTTTTTTGGTCATTTCTTTCCCTTTCATTCCAGGCCCTTACGGCCGCCGGCTTCTGTAGCGTCTCAGCGATCCAGCCTGTGTTGGGGTACAGGTGGATATCTGAGCTATGCAATTCAAGCCTTTCAACTCCCGGAGCAATGACCTCTGTCAAACAGCTGTCACAATTCACAGTTCACATTAGGCGATCCAAATGTTGCGAGGCTTGCGCAAACGTGGTGAGCCTCGCATTCGACGCCTGGAATCAATCGAAACTTTGACGCTTCCGGCCAGCCGGAGCAAACGAATTTTTCTGAATAAATCGAGTTATTTACATCGTATGCAATGCAAAAGGCCCGGATTGACCGGGCCTTTCCGCAAATCCAATGTTTCGCAGGCAATCAGGCGGAGGCCGGAGCCTTCTCGTCGCGCCGGTCCGCATAGATGTAGAGCGGGCGGGCGCTGCCCTTGGCGACTTCCTCTGATATCACGACCTCTTGAACGCCGTCGAGTGCCGGCAGTTCGAACATCGTGTCGAGCAGGATCTTTTCCATGATCGAGCGCAGGCCGCGGGCGCCGGTCTTGCGCACGATCGCCTTCTTGGCGATTTCGCGCAGAGCGTCCTCGTGGAAGGTGAGTTCCACGTCTTCCATCTCGAACAGGCGCTGATACTGCTTGACGAGCGCGTTCTTCGGCTCCGACAGGATCGAGATCAGCGCGTCCTCATCAAGGTCTTCGAGCGTCGCGATAACAGGCAGACGGCCGATGAATTCCGGGATCAGGCCGAACTTCACCAGGTCTTCCGGCTCGAGGTCGCGCAGCACATGGCCGACGCGGCGTTCATCCGGAGCGGCGACCTTGGCGCCGAAGCCGATCGAGGTCTTTTCCGAACGGGCCGAGATCACCTTTTCGAGGCCGGCGAAAGCGCCGCCACAGATGAACAGGATGTTGGTCGTGTCGACCTGTAGGAATTCCTGCTGCGGATGCTTGCGGCCGCCCTGCGGCGGGACAGAGGCAACCGTGCCTTCCATGATCTTCAAGAGCGCCTGCTGCACGCCCTCGCCCGACACGTCGCGGGTGATCGACGGGTTGTCGGACTTGCGGCTGATCTTGTCGACTTCGTCGATATAGACAATACCGCGTTGGGCGCGTTCGACATTGTAGTCCGCCGCCTGCAGGAGCTTCAGGATGATGTTCTCGACGTCTTCGCCGACATAACCGGCTTCGGTGAGCGTCGTGGCATCGGCCATGGTGAAGGGCACGTCGATGATGCGGGCGAGCGTCTGGGCGAGATAGGTCTTGCCGCAGCCGGTCGGGCCGACGAGCAGGATGTTGGACTTTGAAAGCTCAATATCCTGGTTCTTCGTCGCATGCGCCAGGCGCTTGTAGTGATTGTGGACGGCGACCGAGAGAATGCGCTTGGCCTGCTTCTGGCCGATCACATATTCGTCGAGCACCTTCATGATGTCCTGCGGCGTCGGCACGCCCTCGCGGGACTTCACCATCGAGGATTTGTTTTCCTCGCGGATGATATCCATGCAGAGTTCGACGCATTCGTCGCAGATGAAAACTGTCGGGCCGGCGATCAGCTTGCGCACTTCATGCTGGCTTTTGCCGCAGAATGAACAATAAAGCGTGTTCTTCGAATCGCCGCCGCTGTTACCGCTGACTTTACTCATTTCATTTTCCTTCCAGCACGCCGCGACCGGGCGTTGGCAACGCGGGGTCAAATTTGACACCCCGGCATGAAGCGGCAGATCCGCTGTTACACGAGGCTTCGGGGAGCTTGCTATGGACATCATACATGGATGCCCGGACGCAGCAACAACTCCCCCTGCTTCAGGGGAAGCCTATGTCACAAATCTTCAACATAGGCTTAATACGTATCTTTAACGCCCATACCCTCTTCCGCAAAGTCCCTTTCCACGACAATCTTGTCAAGAACAGGGAAAATGACGGGGTTTTGAACGTTTCCTACTCCTCGCCGCCTTCGTTCTCGACACGCGAGGTGATGACGCGGTCGATGAGACCCCAGTCCTTCGCCTCTTCCGCCGTCATGAAGTTGTCGCGATCGAGCGCGCGCTCGACTTCCTCATAGGGCCGGCCGGTGTGCTTTTCGTAGATTTCGTTGAGCCTGCGCTTCATCTTCAGGATATCGCGGGCATGCCGCTCGATATCCGACGCCTGGCCCTGGAAGCCGCCCGAAGGCTGGTGCACCATGATACGGGCATTGGGCGTGGCGAAACGCGAACCTGTGGCGCCGGCCGTCAGCAACAGCGAGCCCATCGACGCAGCCTGGCCAACGCAGAGCGTCGAGACCGGCGGACGGATGAACTGCATCGTATCGTAGATCGCCATGCCGGCCGTGACATAGCCGCCGGGCGAATTGATGTAGAGCGCGATTTCCTTCTTCGGGTTTTCCGATTCGAGGAACAGCAGCTGGGCGCAGGCGAGCGCCGCCATGGTGTCGTCGACCGGGCCGATCAGGAAGATGATGCGCTCCTTGAGGAGGCGCGAGAAAATATCCCAGCCCCGCTCGCCGCGATTGGTCTGCTCGATGACCTGCGGGATAATCGCCATGGTCGTTTCAATCGGATCTCTCATATCCATCCTTCATACAAACTGTCCCGAACGCTCAGGATTTCCGGGAATCATCCTCTTTATTCTTCCCATACATAGAGTGTCCGATCCATGGACTTCAAGCCATACCGGGAATTTGCCGGGTATCCCTGTCCGATTCGGCTTTAAATGAGGATTACAATGACGCAAGCTTGCACCGGAATTGTGTCGGACGGTGAAGAAAGGATAAATGTCTTCAAAGAGTTGACATGTGTCAGATCTTGGAATTGTCGTTGGGATGACCTCCTGGCTCGGATAGGAGTTTAGCCACATCTTCGTCATTGGTGACCATCAGGTGGCACAACGGTCTCCCGTATGTAGGGTGCAGGCCCGTCTTCCGTTGCCCGCCAATCGTTGATAACAGATTGGCCCCATGACCCAGCCTTCCTACCTCACCTTCGATCCCGCAACTCGCCGCCTTTCGCTTGATGCTCGCGATCCCGCCTTCTACCGCGAACCCAACAAGGGCTATGCGGCCATGCATGCCCTCTCCCCGACCTTCTGGTGGGAGGAGCAAGGGCATTGGTATTTCACCGGCTATGATGCCGTGAATGCCATGCTGCGCGACCGTCGCTTCGGCCGGCAGATCACCCATGTCATGAGCCGAGAAGATCTGGGCTGGCCGGAGCCCTCGCCGCATCTTGCCGATTTCGACCGGTCGGAATCGAAGTCGCTGCTCTCCATCGAGCCGCCGGAACACACGCGGCTGAGGACGCTGGTCAACCGCGCTTTCGTCTCGCGCAATATCGAGCGCTTGCGGCCTGAGATCGCGGCCCTTTCCCACCAGCTGATCGACGGGTTCGAGAAGAATGGCGGCACGGAACTGCTCGCCTCGTTTGCCGAGATCATCCCCGTCACCGTCATCGCCAGCATGATCGGCGTGCCGCAAGACATGTGCCGGCAACTGCTCGATTGGAGCCACGACTATGTGCGCATGTATATGTTCGGCAAGACCGAGGAAGACGAATATCGTGCCAACAAGGCGGCAAAGGAATTCGCCGGCTATATCGTCGGGCTGGCCGCGGAGCGACGCGCCGACCCCAAAGACGACCTGCTGACTTTGATGTTGTCACCGGCCCGTGACGGACAATATCTGACCGAGGACGAACTGGTGTCCACGGCCATCGTCCTGCTGAATGCCGGCCATGAGGCCACGGTCCATCAGATCGGCAATGCGGTGAACGTTATCTTGAAATCGGGATGCGATCCACGAACGCTGTTTGCCGATGCCCGCGCGACGGAACTGACGGTCGAGGAGAGTTTTCGCATTTCCGCGCCGGTCCACATCTTCAAGCGCTGGGCGCTTGAAGATGTGGAATTCGAGAGTATCGAGCTGAAAAAGGGCGACGAGGTCGGGCTGATCCTCGCCGCAGCCAATCTCGACCCGAGGAAATTCAGCACCCCCCTCGCCTTTCGGCCGGACCGCGACGAGGGCACGAGCCTGTCCTTCGGCGCCGGCATCCATTTCTGTATCGGCGCACCATTGGCGCGACTCGAAATGCAGATCGCTCTGCCGATCCTGTTCGAACGGCTGCCACAGATGCGGCTTGCCGCCGAGCCCGCGGTCAAAGATGTCTATCATTTCCACGGGCTCGAACGGCTGGAACTCGCCTGGTAAGACTCAGGCCGCCTGTTTGCTGACGCCATAGCGGCTGGCGGGTTTGTTGCGCGAGCCCTGCAGGCCCAGCGCGCCGCGGGCAGTCTCGAAAGCCTGGTAGAGGCCGGCATCTTCAACGGACGGGATCGTGACAAGTTCGCCCTGGTCGAAGCCCGCGAGTGCTGCAGCGACGAGGTCCTCGACATCCATCACCATTTCGGGTGGCAGATTGTCGATCGAGCCGCCGACGCGATCAAAAATCTCGGTGCGCGTATAGCCGGGAAGTACCGCCTGAATGCGAACACCCTTGCCCTGCAATTCCGCGGCAAGCGACAGCGTCTGCGCCAACACAAAGGATTTCGAGCCGCTATAAGTGCCGTTGAAACGTTCAGGCACGATGGCCACGGCCGATGCAATGTTGATGATGGCGCCCTTGCCGCGTTCGGCAAATGTTTGCGCCGCTGCCACCGCCAGCCGGTTGACGGCAGAGACATTGATGGCGATCATCCGGTCCAGATAGTCGATATCGTTGGAAAGGGCCGGCCCGTTGGGGCCGATGCCGGCATTGTTGACCAGCAGCGTGATCGATCGATCGGCGCGAAGCCTGGCTTCGACTTTCCTGACCTCGTCGCGATCGGAGAGATCGGCGGGCAAGGCCTCGGTCTTGATGCCGAACGCCTCTGCCAGGTCCGCGCCAAGCGCTTCCAGGCGCTTGACGTCGCGGGCGACGAGCAGAAGGTCGTAGCCGCGCTCCGCCAATTGCCTTGCATACGTCGCGCCGATGCCGGCCGAGGCGCCGGTCACGAGCGCCACACCCAAATTCGCTGTCCGTGCCATGATTTCTCTCCTTCTGGAATTTACTGGCATATGCCACTATATCGGAAGGGAAATTTTGAATGGCAAGGGCGCCAACGGAATTTTTGTTGTTTCCGATGCGCCGCCCAACCGGATAGGTAAAGCGTAAAGGAGTGCCCACCATGCCCGACGCCATCTGGATGCATTGCACGAACAGCGCGATCCGCCGCGCCGCGCGCCAACTCGGCCAGCTCTACGAGGGCGCCATGGGCGATACGGGCCTGAAAGGCACGCAGTTCAGCCTGTTGAGCCAGATCCGCTACGATGGCCAGCCGTCGATGAAGGCCTTGGCGGAGACGATGCGGATGGACCTTTCGGCGCTCGGCCATACGGTCAAGCCGCTGATCCGCGACGGGTTTGTCGAAATGATCGCCGATGCCGATGACCGGCGTGTCAAGCGCGTGCGACTGACGGCGTTCGGTGAAGCCAAGCAGGAAGAGCTGGTGGCAAAATGGCGGGTTGCCCAGAACCGTTTCGACAGGGTTTTCGGCGCCGAGAAATCAACCGAAATCCGGAACGTTCTGGCTTTCATCTCCTCGCCGGAATTTGCCGAGGCTTTCGAGAAGGATCAGGGGACTTGATGTCCGCTGTAACAGATTTGACAGCGGTCGTTACAAACATTTGATAATGCTACATCTTTAATATTCGTGCGCACATTGTATTGACACCATTGTGGCCTGCTTCTACATTGTGGGCAGGAGTTTGACCATGGCCCGCACCGGTACTTCCCGCAGTGACAACATCAATATTCGCGTTTCGCCCGACACGCTCGGACTGATCGATCGCGCGGCCTCGGTCGCGGGCAAGACCCGCACCGATTTCATCCTCGACACCGTGCGGAAGGCAGCCGAAGACACTGTCTATGATCAGCGGCTATTCATGCTGGATGCCGCACAATGGGAGGCGTTCACCACCGCGCTCGATGCGCCGCCGCGTCCCAATCCCGCGCTCGAGGCGCTTCTGGCGCGCAAGCCCGCCTGGGAAAAATGATATCCGCGCCAGTCCTTTTGACAGCCGACGTCGACGTTGCGCTCTTCTCAAGCGGCCACCTTGCGCTTGATGACTGGCTCTTGCGCCGGGCATTGGCCAATCAGGATACGGGGGCCAGCCGCACATATGTCATCGCCGAGGGTAAACGCGTCGTCGGCTACTATGCGCTCGCAACAGGCAATGTCGCGGCTTCAGAGGCACCTGGCAAGATTCGGCGCAACATGCCCGATCCAGTGCCGGTCATGATCCTGGGACGCCTGGCAATCGACGAGGCATTGCAGGGGCAAGGCCTTGGCTCCGATCTTCTCCGCGACGCCGTGCTTCGCACGCTGCAAGCAGCCGAGATCGCCGGCATCCGGGCGCTGCTCGTTCACGCGATCGATGAGAAGGCAGGTCGGCTTTACGAGCGGGCTGGCTTCATTTCGTCGCCAATCCGTTCGCTCACCTATTTTCTGCTGCTCCAAAGGTCCAGCACCCCGACGTAATTGCCTCTCGATGTCCGGCGCCCGGCACGCACTGCAACATGCGACCCGAAAGTGGCTCCGGTTTCAGATAACGACCTGCGCAAAAAACAAAAAAGATAAGCCCGCGATCAAAGCCTGATCACATATTCCTTCCGCGTCGTTTCAAGCACCTCCCATGTTCCCTTGAAGCCAGGGCGCAGGATGTGGCTGTCACCCGCCTTAAGGTGAATCGCCTCACCGCCATCCTCCGTGACGACGGAATGGCCTTGCAGGACATGGAAATATTCCCACTCGTCGTAGACGATCCGCCATTTGCCCGGCGTGGCCTGCCAGATGCCGGCATAGAGGCCGCCCTCGGCCTCTTCGATGTTCCAGGTCGTGAATACCGGATTGCCGGCGATCAACCGGTCTACGGCGGGGGCGCCGGTTTCCGGGCTGATGGCGGAAATATCAAAGGAGAGCGCTTTTTTCTTCATTGATCGTCCGTTGCATTACCTGCCTGTTACCGATGATGCGCAAGCTATCGCCCCAGATATGGTCTGCGCAAGAGTGCGGCTGGAGTGAGCCGCCATTTCATACCGGAGCGAGATGCTGGGACACTCATAGCTTGGCGCGCCGACATGCGTCATTTGCATAGGTGCATTGAAACTTGCGCTTCTACTCCGGCAGCGGGCACTCCCCATATCAGTGTCATCAAGACGCCGGACCGGAAATGAGGTTGCCGACGTCACCAGAGCCCACGAAAGGGGATCATCATGAACGTCGCACGCAGCTTCAACAACTGGCTTTCCTATCGCCGCACCGTTGCCGAACTCGGCCGCCTGAATAGCCACGCCCTGCAGGATCTGGGCATCAGCCGGGACGAAATCCCGGCCCTGGTGCGGGCGAAAGCCGCCCGCTAACAGGTCAGGGCGCATCGATTGCGGAACCCCGCTCTCATGAATTGCCCCCGAACGTTGGATGTCAACTTCGGGGGTTTTTTGTATCCAATGCCGCGCAGGCCTTCGAGCATTGCGGTGGAGCCTTGTCAGAGGCGAGCGTCCAGGAATCCTGCTCAGGGGGCGCAAGAGATCGTGTCGTAGTCTCTTGAACGGCTTCACCGCGTCCCGCTTTATGCCGGAACCGGCCATCGCTGATGCCGCCGAGTGGCTGGGATCGCCGACTGTCGGATGATCAAGGCTCTCCTCGCGGGGATCGGGCGCCTCTTGCGTTTCCAAATTGTTAAGGCTTTGCCAAGCTTGGTCGATGGCAGATGCTTTGTACCCTTGCGTACCGTCAGTTCTTAACTCCAGATTCACGTAGTCAACGATAACTTACCCCACCAGCGCTTGACGGGCATGATGCCGACTGGTGCCCATGTGGTATAGGGCGACTACAATACTGGTGTACCTATGGCGTCGGTTTCCAAGACTAAGTTGAATTTTCGTCTCGCGGCGGTCCTGGCGACCTCGGCCGTGTTTCTCGCGACGCTGACCGTTCTCGGCTACATTGTCTCCGGAGCCTTCGGTTCCATGGCGTCGACAGCCGACGCCATCGACGACGCTCGCGCAGTGACCGCGGCAAAAGGCGCGTTGCGCGCATTGCAAAAACAGCTCGGGGCAACGGTACGCGACAATGCCTATTGGGACGACGCCTATCGGCAGATGAAGACTTCGGGTGCCGCGGACTGGGCGACCGAGAATTGGGGCTCGACCACCGCGGACTATCCGCTTTACGACACTGCGATGGTCATCGAGCCTGTCGGCAAGCCCCTGATCGCCTATCACAAGGGAGCGGTGCTCACAGATCCCGATGCTTATTATCTCGGAAAGCTTGATGAGCTTCTCGCAGCCGCCCGGCGACCGGACCCGAACCGCGACGGCCTTCCCGTGGCTTTCATTAGAACAGCGGATGGCGTGGCGATTATCGGCGCAGCCGCCATTCAACCGTCCGCCTACGATGTGAAGGTCGATCCAGCCAGTTTGAAGGTGCTGGTCTTCTCCAAACAGTTCACCGCGAAGGTCGTGACCGACGTCAGCCGGACCTTCACCATTGACGGGCTGACCCTTCAAAGCGCTGTCGACAAGGAGCGTGATCTCTATGCCGGCGTCGACGACATCAAGGGGCGCGAGATTGCATATTTCACCTGGCCCCATGTCGATCCAGGTACGGCAAGCTACCTCCGTGTCAGGCCGATCGTCATCGGCGCCAGCGTGGTTCTGATCCTGCTTTTGGCGGCGGTGGCGGTTGTCGGCTTCACGGCGTTCCGCGCGGTGAAGAGTGGAGAACGGGCATCGAACTACAAGGCAAAACATGACGCCCTGACCGGATTGTGGAACCGGGCGGGATGTCTCGAGCAGATCGAAACCGCTCTCGATTCAGAGCCACGCGCCATCGGCCTGCATATGCTTGATCTCGATGGTTTCAAGCCCGTCAACGATGCCTGGGGACACGCTGTCGGCGACGAACTGATCAAAGCAGTCGCCAATCGTCTGGTGGACCAATTGCCCGCGGGCTCAGCGATTGCCCGGCTTGGCGGAGACGAGTTCGCGGTGATCGCCAGAACCGAAGAGCAGAAGACAGGCTCCATCGCGATCGACATTCTGCGCTGCCTGTCGACACCGTTCGTCATTGACGGGCGCACCATCGAGATCAGCGGCAGCGTTGGAACCGCCGAAACCTCGAACGCAGCCCTGGATGCGCCTGAGCTCTTGCGACGGGCGGACCTTGCCCTCTATCGGGCGAAGGACATGGGCCGCGGGACTGCCGTGAGCTACGACCCTTCCCTGGATGAGGATGCCGGAAAGAATGCCGAGCTGGAGCAGGAACTCCGGCAGGGATTGTCGCGAGGCCAGGTGCGCGCCGTCTTCCAACCCCTCATCGACGCCTCCACGCGGCAGGTGCGCGGCCTTGAAGCGCTTGCACGCTGGAAAAGCCCCACACGCGGCGACGTCTCGCCCGAAGTGTTCATCCGCGTTGCTGAAAAGGCCGGCTTGATCGACCAGCTCGGATTCGAAGTCCTTCGCACCACGGTCCGTGAAGCCTCGCGGTGGCCGGGTATCGGAGTGGCCGTGAACGTCTCGCCCTTGCAACTGCGCAATCCCTACTTCGCATCGCAGGTCGGGGATATCCTGGCCGAGGCGGCGTTCGATCCGGCAAGGCTGACGATCGAGGTGACCGAAGGTGTCCTCATCTCCAATCCGGATCAGGCCAAACGCGCCTTCGGCGCACTCCGCCAACTCGGCATCAAAATCGCGCTAGATGACTTCGGATCCGGTTTTGCCAGCATCGGCGCGCTGCGTGAATTCGGCTTCGACCGCATGAAGATCGATCGATCCTTGATTGTGGCGCTCGACCACGACGACCGCAACGGCGCGGTGCTGCATGCGACAATCGCGCTCGCGACCGCGTTGCGCCTTCCGGTGACGGCGGAAGGTATCGAAACCGAAGAACAGGCGGCGGTTGTGAGGCTGTCGGGGTGCGACGAATTGCAAGGATATCTCTTTGGCCGGCCTGCGAGTGCGGAGGAAATCACGTCGAGATATTTCGACACGCCCCGCGCCTTGCGCACAGGGTGACATTCCTGCCGCCGCTGCCGCCCGTGACGAGCGCCGAGGCTCTAAGCCTTGCCCAGATGCTTCGGCCAGAATTCCTGATGTACTTCGGCGGCTTCGTCTTCTAGGTTTGGGCCAACCACAGTGACGATGCGCGCGCCGGTTTGCAACACCGCCCGGCTCGGCACGTTCAACCCGATCCCAGCGATCTCGCCAAGCCGCGCTTCGGAGCATGCAAATACCATACGCCCGATGCCCGACCAGTAAATCGCCCCAGAGCACATCGCGCACGGCTCCGTGCTGGTGTAAAGCGTGCAGTCAGCGAGAAAAGCAGTATCGTAATGGTGCGCCGCCAGTTTAACAAGGTTCATCTCTGCATGGTTCGTCATATCGTGGCCGGTGAAGACGCTGTTTTCGGCGCGCAGGATTGCTTCGCCGTCCTTCACCAGCACCGAACCAAACGGTTCGTCACCGCGTTGCATCGCGGATTTCGAGAGTGCAATCGCCTCGCGTAAAAATGGCTCGTGGTTTTCCATCAGAACCTTCCCAAAAGCTGGAGCGGGATCATTTTGTCTTGAATCGGATAGATTTCCAAGGGGCTGCAGTCAGATTCAAGTCGGCGATCTGAATGGACGTCAAAGAAAGCGTCGCGGACGGTATCTCAGGCAAAACCCGCGATGACCGCCCGCATTCGTCTATTTCAGGCCGCAGAATCGACCTGCCAGTTCGAGGGTAGTTGGCGATGGTTCAGACATTCATGGCGAACCGCATCACGCCTGTTCCAGCGCCTGTTCCAGATCTGCGATGATGTCTGACACGTCCTCGATGCCGACGGAGAGGCGCACGACGTCCGGGCCTGCGCCGGCCGCCGCCTGCTGTTCGGGCGTCAATTGCCGATGCGTGGTCGAGGCTGGATGGATGACCAGGGAACGGGTGTCGCCGATATTGGCGAGATGCGAGAAGAGTTTCAGGCTCTCGACAAAGGTCTTTCCGGCTTCATAGCCGCCCTTGAGGCCGAAGGTGAACACCGCGCCAGCGCCCTTGGGCGAATATTGCTTCTGCAGCGCATGGTTCGGATCATCCGGCAGGCCGGAATAGTTGACCCAGGAGACCTTTGGGTGGGTCTTCAGCCATTTGGCCACTTCAAGCGTGTTCTCGCAGTGCCGCTGCATCCGGAGCGGCAGGGTCTCGATGCCGGTCAACAGCAGGAAAGCGTTGAGCGGCGCCAGCGACGGACCGAAATCGCGCAGGCCTAGCACGCGGGCGGCGATGGCAAAGGCAATATTACCAAACGTCTGGTGCAGCATGACGCCGGCATATTCGGGCCTCGGCTCCGACAGCATCGGATATTTGCCGCTCTTGGACCAATCGAAGGTGCCGCCGTCAACCAGCACGCCGCCCATGGAATTGCCATGGCCGCCCATGAATTTGGTGAGCGAATGCACGATGATGTCGGCGCCGTGCTCCAGCGGCCGGATGAGATAGGGCGTCGCCATGGTGTTGTCGACGATCAGCGGCAGGCCATGCTTGTGGGCCAGTTCGGCGATCGCCGCGATATCAACGAACGTGCCGCCGGGATTGGCAAGGCTTTCGATGAACACCGCCTTGGTCTTGTCATCGACCAGGGCTTCGAGCGAGGCAGGATCGTCAGTGTCCATCCAGCGCACATGCCAGTCGAAGCTCTTGAAGGCATTGCCGAACTGGTTGATCGAGCCGCCATAGAGGCGCCGCGCGGCGATGAAATTGTCGCCCGGCCGCATGATCGTATGGAAAATCAAGAGCTGGGCACCGTGACCGGAGGCGACGGCCAGCGCCGCCGTGCCGCCTTCGAGCGCAGCGACCCGCTCCTCAAGCACCGCATTGGTCGGGTTCATGATGCGGGTGTAGATATTACCGAAGGCCTGAAGTCCGAACAGCGCCGCAGCATGATCGGCATTGTCGAAGACGAAACTGGTGGTCTGGTAGATCGGCGTGATCCGCGCCTTGGTGGTCGGATCGGGTTGGGCGCCGGCATGCACTGCAAGCGTCGAGAAACCCGGATTGTCCTTGCTCATGAAAACCTCCCGTTTGTGCGGGGGCGATCATAGCCATTCCATCTCGCCTGTTAAGTCTGCGCCACGATCAAACTTTTTCACGCAGGAAAAAATCTTCTCAAAATATCGTGTTTAGCGAAATAGTCGGAAATAATGAGGCTCGTAACTGGAGACAGCGAAAATACCCTGGAATCAAATTTCAGCGGGCGGGCAACAAGCGATCCGCAAACGAGAAAATTGACGATGAAAGGCGTTGCCAAGCAGTCCGACGAACGGCCGGCGCTCACTCGTCGCGATAGACCTTCTCGCGCCGCTCGTGGCGTTCCTGGGCCTCGATCGACAGGGTAGCGATCGGGCGGGCGTCAAGACGCTTCAGGCTGATCGGTTCGCCGGTTTCCTCGCAGTAGCCGTAAGTGCCGTCTTCGATGCGCTGCAGGGCGGCGTCGATCTTGGAGATCAGCTTGCGCTGGCGGTCACGGGCTCTGAGTTCGATCGCACGGTCTGTTTCGGAGGAGGCGCGGTCGGCGAGATCCGGGTGGTTGGCGCTTTCTTCAGCAAGGTGGTCGAGGGTTTCGCGCGCTTCTCGAAGGATATCGCTTTTCCAGGCAGTCAGTTTGGATCGGAAGTATGCACGCTGTCGGGAGTTCATGAACTCTTCGGTTTCCGAGGGAACATAGTTCGTAAGATCAATATTCTCACTCAACGCGATTCTCCTGAAGAACAACCCGCATAACGCGGCTCTATAGCTCCAGAGGTTAGGTGATTCAAGCTTAAAGAACATGTTTTGCGATTTTTAAATCTGACATGAATCCGTGCTAAGTGGCTATTTTTTTGTTAAATTTAGCATCTTGTCTCGCCGCTTTCCCAGGCGTGCCAGCTGCTGGCGAGAAGATCTCGAGATACGTGGCCGGCAGTACCATGACGACACAATTGGTCGCGAATGAAACACCCTGTCGCATCATTGACCAGCACGCAAGGGTGTGGATAAGTGGCGTTCATTGGCGAGAATCCGGTTCTGAAAGATGCGGGGGAGTTTTCGGAAATGGGGGACGTGTTCCGCCTCTATCTCGTGCGGCACGCGCAGGCGGCCTGGGCCATGCCGGGCGGCAGTGACTTCGATCGCCCGCTCGACGCGGCCGGGCTCGCCGAAGCGCGTAGCGTGGCGCTACAGGCTTTCACCGCGGGCTTCGTGCCTGAACGCATCATCTCCTCGCCCGCCCGGCGCTGTGCCGAGACGACGGCGGCTTTCCTCGACGTGTTCGGCAGCCTATGGGCAGGCTACGATCGGAGCCTCTATTCCGAAGGCATGGAAGCCTATCTGGAAAAGATCCGCACCTTCATGGATGGCGAGAGCCTGATGATCGTCGGTCACAATCCGACGATCGAAACGCTGTCCCGGTCGCTGGCCGTGGAGAGCGAGATCGGCGTGGGATTGGCCTACGGCTTTCCGACCGCCGGCTTTTTCGCCCTTGATTTTCACCGCCCGGTGACCGCCGATCTGGCGATGCATAGCGGCGTGCCCGCAGCCCTGCTGATGCCGGCTTTGACCTGACACCATTCCTTCCTATATTGCCGGATATCACCAGAGCCGGGAAACATCTTGCCTCCTTCGCCGACCACGCTTACCGACGATGCGATCATCGCCTTCGAAAACCTGGCCGATCGGACAAGGGGTTTTCTCAACCCGTCGATCCGACTTGGCGTGACCGGCCTGTCGCGCGCCGGCAAGACCGTGTTCATCTCGGCATTGATCCATAATCTGTTGAATGGCGGGCGACTGCCGCTGTTGGAAGCCCAGCGTGCCGGCCGCATCAAGGCGGCGCAGCTCGAAGAGCAGCCGGACGATGCCGTGCCGCGCTTTCAATATGAGGATCATATCAAGGCGCTGGTGCAGAAGCGCCTCTGGCCGGATTCGACGCGAGCGATCTCGGAACTCAGACTGACGATCGAGTTCGAAAGCGCCAGCGCCTGGTCGCGGATGTTTTCGGCCGGCCGGCTGTCGATCGATATTGTCGACTATCCCGGCGAATGGCTGATGGACCTGCCGCTGCTCGAACAGGATTTTCGCACATTTTCCGAACAGGCGGCGGCAAAGGCAGGCACGGGCGCCCGCAAGCCGCTGGCGAAAGCCTGGCTGGCGCGCGCCAAGGCCATCACACCGGACCTGCCGGCCGATGAAGAGCTGGCGCGCGATCTCGCCGCCGATTTCACCACCTATCTCCGGGCTTGCAAGGCCGACGAGCATTCCTTCTCGGCGCTGGCCCCAGGCCGCTTCCTGATGCCCGGCGATCTCGATGGGTCGCCGGCGCTGACCTTCGCACCGCTTGTCAATTTCGGCGACGACCGGCCCGCCAAGGGCACGTTCGTCGCTATGATGGAGCGCCGCTTCGAAGCTTATAAGAAACATGTGGTGAAACCCTTCTTCCGTGAGCATTTTGCCCGGCTCGACAGGCAGATCGTGCTGGTCGACACGCTGCAGGCGATCAATCGCGGTCCTGAGGCGATCGCCGACCTCGAAGGCGCGCTGGGCGACGTGCTGACCTCGTTTCGGCCCGGCACCAATTCCTTCCTGTCTTCTTTCTTCACCCGCCGCATCGACCGCGTGCTGGTGGCCGCCACCAAGGCCGATCATCTGCATCATGAAAGCCATGATCGGCTGGAAGCGATCACCCGGCGGATCGTCGATCGCGCCATCACCCGGATCGGCCGTTCCGGCGCCGGCATCGAGGTCATCGCCCTTGCCTCCGTCCGCGCCACGCGCGAGGCGAGCGTCACCCGCGACGGCGAAATGCTGCCCGTGATCGTCGGCACGCCAATCGAGGGGGAACGGATCGGCGCTGAAACGTTTGACGGCGGACGCAAGACCGCGATCTTCCCCGGCGACCTTCCGGAAAACCCCGACATCTATTTCTCGGATGCGCCAGGTGACCGGCCGCATATCAATGTCGTGCGCTTCCGGCCGCCGGAACTGGAAGATACCGGCGGCGGCATCAAACTGTCGCTGCCGCAGATTCGCCTCGACCGGGCGCTGCAATTCCTGATCGGAGACCGGCTGGCATGAGCGAGGACAACGGCAAGACGCCGCGGCGGCCGCAGGCGTTCAGTTTCGACGAACCCAATCCATCCGCGCCGAAAACGATCCGGGTGCCGGGCGCCTTCGACACCGATATCGTACTGACGCCGGACAAGCATGACCCATTCTTCGGCGAGCCGGAGCCGGAAGACGCTGTCGCCCTGCCCCGCCGGCGGCGGCTGCCGCTGATGTCGATCTTCGTCTCGGCGATCGGCGTGCTTATCTCGGCGGCGCTGGCGATCTGGATCGATGCGCTGATCCGCGATCTCTTCGGCCGTGCCGACTGGCTGGGCTATACGGCAGTCGGCGTGACGGCGCTGGCGGTGCTGGCGCTGCTCGGCATGGTCGGGCGGGAATTGATCGGGCTGAGGCGCCTTGCCTCGGTGCAAGCGCTGAAACAGGAAGCAGAGCTTGCCGGGCACGACCGGAAGCCGGCGCATGCGCGGGCCGTCGTCGCCAAGCTCGTAAAGCTCGCCTCGTCGATGCCGGAGACGGCCAAAGGACGCGCCGCGCTCGACGCCACTGCCGGCGATGTCATCGATTCCGATGGCCTGCTGCGCCTTGCCGAGCTCGAATTACTGCAGCCCGCCGACCGGCAGGCGCGCGCGCAGATCCTGGCGGCAGCCAAGCGGGTGTCGATCGTCACCGCCGTGAGCCCGCGGGCGCTGGTGGATCTCGGCTATGTGATCTACGAAGCGGCGCGGCTGATCCGCGCCATTGCCGAGACTTATGGAACACGGCCTGGCCGGATCGGCATGATCCGTCTGTTCGGCGATGTCATTGCGCATCTGGCGGTGACCGGTTCCATTGCCGTAGGTGATGGAATTGTGCAGCAGCTGCTCGGCCACGGCATCGCATCGAAAATCTCTGCCCGCTTCGGTGAAGGTGTCATCAACGGCCTGATGACGGCGCGAATCGGCATCGCGGCGATGGATCTTCTGCGTCCCCTGCCCTTCAAGGCCGTCAGACGACCAGGCGTGGGTGATTTTCTTGCGGACCTGACGGCGGGCCAAAGTACAAAGCCGCCAGCCTGAACGGCACAATCTGCACAAGAACTTGCGCATCGATTAAAGTTTTCATAATCCGTGACAGCAACTGCTAACATTCCTTTACGGCAGGGCATTGCCCGGCGCAGCCATTTATGTTTTACAGGAAACACTCCATTAACCATTATCGGCCAAGACTGCCCCCTGTGCTGAGTTCGCAGCTGAGTTGAAAGGAAGCTCCATGTTTGCCCGTGTGACATCGTTTGCCGTTGGCTTGGCGACCGTCGCCATGGTGACATTTGGCGCCCTTCCAGCCCACGCAGCCAGCCGCGACAAGGCTTTCTTCGAAAATGTCTCCGGCCAATGGAGCGGCCCGGGCGAGATCGTCGCCGGCAAGTACAAGGGCACGAAGTTCAACTGCTCTCTGTCAGGCACGACCGAGGAAAAGGCCACGGGCATCACGCTCGATGGCTATTGCCGCGTCGGCGTGTTCAAGCAGCCGATGAAGGCAGTCATCCACGCCGCCGGCCGCACTTACCGCGGCCAGTTCCTGGATGGTGCCGCCGGCACCGGCCTCGACATCATCTCCGGCAATGTCACCGGCCAGAAAATGGTTGTGGCGCTCACGCGCGCCAAGCTGAACGGCGCCATGATCGCCCGCCTGCAGGGCAAGAACACGATGACGGTGACGATTTCCGTCAAGGTCGAAGACCAGATGATTCCGGTGATCGGCATGTCGCTCAACCGTGACTCGGAAGAACTTGCCGTCGGTTCGATAAAGTAATCGACGGCGCCGCCGCATTGGCATCAGTTCGTCGGGCGATACCTATTTTCACCGAGGAATAACCGCAGACACGGCGAGAGCTCGCTGACGGAATGTTTGTTGCGTTTTTTACTTCAACGCCAGTACAAAGGGATTGAGGGATGGGCTTCAGCCCGGCCCTGGAACAACGGATGACTGCGCGCGTTCAGATCAGCGACCGACAAGCAGTATCGCAGGAGGCAACGGACGGATATTGCAAGATGTCTTGTTCATCTGGATCATCGTGGCGATGATCCTGTTCGCACTGGCGGTGACGGCCACACCGCCGGACAACATGGACAATGTCGACGTCTTCTGGCTGGCTATCCTTGCCATTACCTGGCCGCTGATCCTGCTCCTTTCCGCCGTCGGTATCATCATGACCCTTTTGGCGGAATTGATGAAATCCAAGTAATTTCGCCCCTGCCAACCACCCTGCAGGTGTTGCGACGCTACCCACGCCACCAGTCGCGACCCTCGCCGACGATTTCGATGCCCGTCTGATCGACGCCGGCAAGCCACGCCGCCACGTGCGCTCCGCCAACCGCCAATTCGGGCGCCACATCGACGAGCGGCATCAGCACGAAGGCACGTTCGATCATCCTTGGATGCGGCAGTTCCAGCCGCGGCCCTGACATTTCCACGGCGTCATAGGCGAGGATATCGATGTCGAGCGTTCTCGGCCCCCAACGCTCGCTGCGAACGCGCTTCATGGCGCGCTCGATATCCAGGCAGAGATCGAGCAGCGCCTCCGGCGACAAAGCGGTGCGGATTGCGGCGGCGGCGTTGACGAACCAGTCCTGGTCGGTCTTACCCCAGGGCGGCGTGCGGTAGAGGCGCGAAACGGCCGCCACCATGCAATGCGGATCCGCATCGATCCGGCGCAAGGCCTCCGCCATGGACGCGACGGGATCGCCGACATTGCCGCCCAACCCGAGATAGGCCTCCACATGCGTGTCAGTCGGCGGCATAGTGTTCGACACTGACCTGGACGTAGTCGAGCACGCCGGCGACCGGCGCATTCGGCTTCCTGAGCGTGATCTTGGCGCGGCGGATCTGCGGGAACTGGCTTTCCAGCGAGCGGGCAATATCCATCGCCAGCGCCTCGATGAGGAAATAGCGGCGGCCGGTGACGATCTTTTCGATCACCTTGAAGGCGAYGCCATAGTCGACGGTCGAGTCGAGCGCGTCCTCCTCCAGCGGGCCATGCGGCCTCACTTCGAGCTCGGCGTCGACGAAGAAGCGCTGTCCCAGCACTTCCTCCTCGTCCATCACCCCGTGTCGGGCGAAAAACGCGCAATTGGCAAGAGTTATCGTATAGGTCTCACGCATTTCTGCCCTCCTTGCCGGTGCTTGCTGCATTCAGCATAGCATCGGCTACCTTTAGCGCATCGACATTGAAAGCGACATCGTGGACCCGAAAAATCGCCGCTCCTGCGACGCGCAGCAGCGCGGTCGTCGCTGCCGTCGCCACGCCACGGTCAGCGGGATCGCGCCCCGTGACATTGCCGAGGAAGCGTTTTCGCGAAGTACCAGCGACGATCGGGTAGCCGAGCGCATGCAGTTCGGAAAACCGCGCCATGATGTCAAGATTGTCTTTCGCCGTCTCTTTGTTGAAACCGAAGCCGGGATCGAGCACGATCTGCTGCCTTGAAACGCCGGCATCCGCGGCGATCTTCAGCGAGTCCTCGAAGAAGGCGAACTGGTCTTCGATCGGATCGGCCTTCTTATCGCGACCGCGACCCGTATGCATGATGACGAGGCCGGCACCGGTCTCGGCTGCCACACGGGCGATGTCCGGTTCGCGTTGCAGGCCATGCACATCGTTGATGATGTGGGCTCCGGCGGCGATGGCCTTGCGTGCCGTCTCAGCGCGATAGGTATCGATCGAAATCACGCCCTCGACACAATTGGCGGCAAGCACTTCGATGACAGGCAGGACGCGAGCCTGTTCCTCCGCGGCGCTGACTTCGGCTGCGTTCGGGCGTGTCGACTCGCCGCCGATATCGACGATGACAGCACCGGCCTTGGCGGCGCGGATCGCATTGCTGATCGCAATATCCGGCCTCAGGTTCAAGCCGCCGTCGGAGAACGAATCCGGGGTGACGTTGATGATCGCCATGATCACGCCTTCCGGACCGAGGCCAAGAGAGCGCCCATGTGCCAGCGTCCAATCTCTCGGTTCGAAGGGTGACGGCATGGCGGAACTCCGGAAAGCGGCTTTGCGTTTGTGCTGATTGCATATTGCGAAGCGGCAGACAATGTCCCATGGATGGGTCGTGTCGCGTTTCGCGGAGGATGTCATGAGCCGGTTCGGCACCCAAATCGGATTGCTGTGGACGGCTTTGGCTTGCTTGGCGCCGTTGTCGGCGGCAAAAGCAGACACGATCATCCACAAGGAAATCAGCTATTTCAGCATCGGCGGCACCACTGCAGCCGATCTCGATCGCGAAATGCGGCAGCACGGTCCCGTTTCAAACGTCACTGGCCATCGTCATCCCGGCATCACGCGAATCAAGTTTTCGGGAACCGCGACCTTTGTCGCCAAGGGCGGGCGTTGCAATATCGGCGGCGCCAAGGTGACGCTGACCACCAAGATCCTCCTGCCGCGCTGGTCGAACCGCCGCAAGGCAGGCCCGGCAATGGCGCTGATCTGGGATACGCTTTCGGCTGACATAAGACGGCATGAGGAGCGACATGCTGAAATCGCCCGCTATCATGCCCATGACCTTGAAAAGCAGATCCTGGCACTGCCCTCCACATCCGACTGCGCCAGTCTGAAAGCCAAGGTCGCGAAGGTCTCCGCGCAGGCCCTGGAAGAGCATGACAAGGACCAGAGGCGCTTCGACCGGATCGAGGCGGCCAATTTCGAAAGCCGGATGATTCGGCTGCTCAAGTACCGGATGGCAGCGAAGAAGCCGTAATCTGGCCGCCCCAAAACGTTTCCGGCAGCATTTTCGGCGGGGGGTTGGACGATAGCATCGCTGCTTGCGCGAAGCTTACGCGAATCCTGTTAATTAACCCGCTATATCTACGAATTGCACTTGCAGCTTTTCTAAACTAGGTTCTGATTATCACTTGTGGATGAATCTTCTGACGGCCTTACGGTTTATCCCCAAGCGTAGTCGTGTGGTTTCCCTAGGCGCATTCGAGTGGCTGCAGGTGTCTCCTCCCTCGCCTGTTGACGGTGCGTCTCTCTCGCCTCGCTATCCTAACCAGAGAGCGAGGCACTTTTTTGGGGCGCGCCTTCCGTTACGTCACTCCCGCCTTACGGAACTGACGCCAGGTCAGCCCTGACGCTCCGGCACGTGAACCACCAAGCCATCCAGCGCGTCGGTGATGCGGATCTGACAGGAAAGCCGCGAGGTCGGACGGAGATCGTAAGCGAAATCCAGCATATCCTCCTCCATCGGGTCGGGTTTGCCGACCTTCTCGGCATAGGCTTCGTCGACATAGACATGACAGGTCGCGCAGGCACAGGCGCCGCCGCATTCGGCAACGATGCCGGGGACGGAGTTACGGATGGCGTTTTCCATGACGGTGGAGCCGCTGGCGACATCAAGATCGTGGCGCGCGCCGTCATGAGCAATGATGGTGAGTTTGGGCATGGAATTCCTGATGATGTTGGAAAGGGCCGGCGGACGCCCCTCATATGGCGCCTTTTCCAACAAAATCCAGATTGCGTCAACAGCAACTGCCGACGCCTTTGCGCCTCAGCGCGACAGCTTGAGAATGAAATTCTCGGCTTCGAGGACAGCTTGGCCAAGCTTGGCGATGCTGCTTGCTTCATCGGTCTGGTTTTCAACACGCTCGGCCGCTTCCGACACCGTGAAGGCGCCGACGGCGAGTGCCGCACCCTTGAGCTTGTGGGCGGTCTGACGGATCAAATCCCGTTCGCCAGCAGCCATTTCGGTCATGCAGGCGCGCGCCTGCTTGGCGAACATGTGCAAGACTTCGAGTTCGAGATCCTTGCTGCCGGATGTCTGCCGGGCGAGATGAACGAGATCGATCGGACGGTTTTTCGACGGAACGAAGCCTCGATAATTGTCGGGGGCTTCGAAAGGGATACTCACGGCTGCCATTGGTATTTCCCTGTTATTGTCTGATAGTGAGACAGGCCTTTTTGGCTCTAGGCCCTATCTTCACATCGAGGCACGCATGAAAGCTTAATTACGGCAATTTCGCGTTTGGGAAACTGCAACTATGGTTAACAACGGATAAACACCGCGATTCATTCGCTTTTCTGCACAGGTGCTCTGAGAATCCCGTTAATAAACAGTTAACGATTTTCGCTTTGCCGGCCCAACTCATTGTGTCAAAACGGCTTCTGTGCCACTACGTTACGTGGAAAATTGCGGCTCCTTTTACCAAAAGGCCACGAAATCCGGGCGACTGGACGCCTCACGGTCGATCGCGACATCGTGATATGCGACTATGAGCCGGCAAATGCAGAGCCATGATGGCTGGACTCGATAATGGTCGACTTCCGCCCCAGGGTGTGTGAAATACGAGGCGAAACGGAATGACGATCAAGAAGGAAAAAGACGAGGTCGAGGAAAGCGCATACAAAGCGCTTGAAGACGCCCTCGAATTCAATTTCCATGAGAAGCGCCCCCAGGGCAATCTTGATCCTCGGGAGGGCAATGTGTCTGATGTAGCCAACCAGTCCGCCAAGAATGCCGGCAAATCTGAAGAGATCGCCCGCGCCCTTGCCCCGGAACCCGGCCCGAAATCGCCGTCGCACAAGCCTGCCAACGATCAGAGACCGGCAGCCAACGCCAATGTCGGACGCAGCCTCGAGTCGCATCGTTCCTCATCGGCRCTGCGTATTGCTGCGGTCGTTTCAGTTGTATGGGTTGCAGCCTGCGCCGGGCTTGCGCATCTGATGTTCGCACCGCAGATCTGGGAAATCCGGTCGCTACACGACCTTGAAACCGTCCCGGGCGCGCTCGCCATTCTCGTCGCCGCCATCTTCCCGATCTTCGTATTCTTCGCCTTCGCCACCATGATCGCCCGTGCGCAGGAATTGCGCCACGCCGCCCGGTCGATGGCAGAGGTCGCCCTGCGCCTGGCGGAACCGGAAAATGCCGCCGCCGAACGCATCATGTCGGTCGGCCAGGCCGTGCGGCGCGAAGTCACCGCGATGAACGAAGGCATCGAGCGGACGATTGCGCGCGCCTCAGAGCTCGAAACGCTCGTTCATTCGGAAGTCAACGCGCTGGAGCGCAGCTATACCGACAACGAGATGCGCGTCCGAAGCCTGGTGCAGGAACTCGGCTCAGAGCGCGAAGCGATCGTCAGCCATGCCGAACGCGTGCGCTCGTCGATTTCGAGCGCCCATGAGCAGTTGCGCGAGGAACTGACCGCGGCAAGCTCCAGCATCGCCAAGAACATCGCCACGTCAGGCGAAGCCGTGGCACAGATGATCGACACCCAGGCGGCGATCATCATGCAGCGGACCGGCAATGCCGCCAATTCGATCGGCAACGTGCTGTCGACCAAGACGGAAGACTTCGTCACCGCACTGCAAAGTTCCGGCCTATCGCTGGTCAACGAGTTCGACACGCGCATCGATACGCTCGGCGTGGCGCTGAGCGAACGCGGCAAATCACTGCTCGCCGAGTTCGAAACCCGCGCCTCGGTGCTGGACGCCAATACAGAGAAGCTCAATGCCGCGCTACAGGAGCGCACACGGCAGCTCAACGAGACGCTGATCGCCCGTACGCGCCAGATCAACGAAGCGCTGACCACCGGCGGCGACACCATCACGTCGAGTCTCGACAATGTGCTGACGTCGCTCAATTCCAGCCTCGACGAAAAGAGCACCACCTTCCGCCAGTCGCTGAAGACCACCGCCGATGAGGCAATCATGGATCTCGACCTGAGGTCCGGCTTCTTCGACGAGAAGCTGCGCTCGACGGTCGATGTGGTTTCCTCGGCTTTCGATGGCCGGATCACCGAATTCGCCGATGCCTTCGACAAACGCTCCGGCTCGCTCGACGCAAAGCTGTCCGACAGCCTGGCGCGCATCAATGCCTCGCTCAATGGCGGACACGAAACCATATCCGGCCTACTCGACCGCTCGCTCGAGCGGATGGATTCGTCGTTCACCGGCCAGGCGCTGGCGATCGAAACGGCGCTCGGCACGGGCCAGGAAGTCATCGAGATGGCGCTCGACAATAAGGTCGGCGAAATCACCCAGGTGATCGGCCGCGCCAACGAGGAGCTGAATTCCGGCTTCGCCGCCAAGGCCGACGCACTGACCGCGACGATTTCCAACCGCACCGAAGCCATCAATACCGGCATCGACCGGATGGCGGCGCTCATGGACAATAACTCCGCCGGCATCGCCGCCGCCTTCGAGGAGACGCATCGCAAACTCGACGATACAATTACGGCCGGCCACGAGCATATTGCATCGCTGCTCAGCGACCGCGCCAATGCCTTCGACAGCTCGTTCACTGAAAACCGCACGCGCCTCGAAAGAAGCGTCGGCGACGGGCATGAGAAAATGGCAACACTGCTCGGGGCGCACTCCGAAGCCATCGAGACCATGTTCGCCAACAACCATCAGCGGCTCGAAACTGCCGTTTCCGGCGGCCATGAGCGGATGTCGGCCCTTCTCGATGAGCGCTCCGCAGCCATTGAGGCGTCGTTTGCCGGCAATCACGATCGGCTGCAGAGCGCCATTGCTGCCGGCACGGAACTGATCACCGGCAATGTCGAGGATGCACGCTCGCGGCTGGCGAAAACGCTCGGCGACGGCGCCATCGCCATCGCCACGACCTTTGGCGAGAACCATATGCGGGTCGACCAGGCCATGGCGAGCCGCACCGCAGCGATCGCAGGCGCACTCGACGAGCGTAGCGCAGCACTTGCATCGACTCTCAACGACGGCGCTTCGCGTGTCTCGACGATCCTTACCGACGGCACGACGGAGTTCTCCGACATCGTCTTCAACGGCAGCACGGGTCTGACGCTGGCGATCGAGCAGCATAGCGCCGCACTTTCCACGACGCTCTCTGAGAACACGGCCAACCTGTCCGGTATTCTTGCGCACGGCACGAGGGGCTTTTCAGACACCGTCCGCGACAATACCGCCGCGCTTTCGCAGACCATGCAACAGCGCCACTCGGAACTTTCGCACACGCTGCAGCAGAACACGACGACGCTTTCCGGCATTCTGACGGATGGCACCGCCGGTTTCTCCGACATCGTCCGCGACAGCACGGCCGGACTTTCGCAGGTCATGCAACAGCGCCACTCGGAACTCTCGCACACGCTGCAGCAGAACACGACGACGCTTTCCGGCATTCTGACGGATGGCACCGCCGGCTTCTCCGACATGGTGCGCGATAGCACCATCGGACTGTCGCATACGATGCAGGAGCGCCACGCGGAGCTGTCGCAGACGATCGAGCAGCATAGCAGCCACCTCGACCAGACCCTGCAGCAGAACGTCACAAACCTGTCCGGGATTCTCTCCGACGGTTCGGCAGGCATCACCGACATTCTGCAACAGCGTAGCGCCACGCTTGCCGGCACATTGCAGGAGAGTGCCTCGAACCTGTCGACGATCGTTGGTGACGGCACCAAGGGCATTTCGGGCATCCTGRCCGAGCGCAGCGCCAGCCTGGCCGGAAACCTGGAGCGCGGCACGACAGGGCTCGCCAGCATTCTCGAACAGCGCAGCACCGAGATGTCCGATATCGTCGAGCGCGGCGCGAGCCGCATCGAACAGTCGGCCAGCACGGCGAGCCGCGAGATCCAGACGACGCTCACCACATCGGTCAAGGACATTTCCGACGCGCTCGACAATGGTAGCGCCGATCTCTCCATCCAGCTCGCCTCGACGCATGAGCTCATTCGCGCCACGCTCGAGGACCGCACCAACGCCATCACTGTCGCGCTCGATCAAGGCCGCAAACAGATCGATGAGACCTTGCAGGATCAGGCGACGGCCATCGGCACCAGCATCGCCATGGGCGCCAGCATGCTCGAAATGTCCTTCGAAGACGGCGAGGGCCGGCTTCGCGATACGATCGAGAAGAGCACCAAGGCGATCACCGACACCGTCGACACCGCCTCGGCCGGCCTGACCAACTCGATCTCCGGCCAGACCTCGACGCTCAGCGATGCCATGGCGCGCAGCGCCACCGAGCTCGACGCCAGCGCCAGCCGCTTTGCCGAGCGGATCGAAAGCCGCGAAAAGAACCTGCGTCAGGTGCTTGATGCCACCGCGGATTCGCTCGACGGCCGCATGCAGGCGAGCGCGCTTGCTTTCTCCAACGGCTCCAAGAAGATCGAAGAGACGCTTGCCGAACGCGAGGCAAGCCTTGTCAACGCCATAACCGCCGCGGCAGAAGCGTTGGACGAGCGGCTGATCGGCACCGCCGCCGCCATCGGCGCCGGCATGGAGGGCAATTACGAAGGCCTGCATCGGTCGCTTACCGACAATACCCAGTCTCTCAACGAGATGGCCGAAAAGCTGATTGCCCAGATCGGCGCGCATCGCGACGCTTTGCGCGAGACGATCGAGGCAAGCAGCGCCTCGCTCGACGAGCGGATCGAAAGCGGCGCCGCCAACATGCTGTCCAACATCATGATGCTGGACATGAAGCTCGAAGAGCGCGAGGCGGCACTCAAGGCTGCGGTGGGCGCCAGTGCCTCGGAACTCGACAAGGTCATCGCGACGAGCGCGAGCGTGTTGGCTGAGCGTTTCGGCGACAAGGCCGGCGAGATCGTTCGCGCCGCCGACACGTTCTCCGGACGCATCGAGGCGACGCTCACCGACGTCACCCAGCGCTTCGATGAAACCGGCGGCAGGATCATTTCCGGCTTCGACAAGCTGGAAACCGGCATCCACACCGATGCCGGCCGCTTCGCCKAAACCATCGAGCAGGCCGGCAGCAGGCTGAGGGACCTGGTCGAAACCCAGATCCAGAATTTTGGCAATGTCACCGAAAGCGGCTCGACACGGATCGCGCAGACCTTTGACGCCAATACCGGCCGCATCGCCGAAACCTTCGACAGCAATGCGGCGCGTCTCTCCGAGACGCTCGATGCCAGCGTGAACCGGGTCGCTTCGACCATCGGCTCCAACACGACACGGCTCGAGGAAACCCTGGGCTCCGGCTCCGAACGGCTGACTGCAGCTCTCGGCGCGGGCACCACGCGGGTCGAAGGCGCACTGGATGCCGGCGCCAACCAGGTAGCCGACATGCTCGGCACCGGCGCCGACCAGCTCACCGGGACGTTCGAGACCAATGTCAACCGGTTGACCGAAACGCTCGGCTCGAACGCCAACCGTCTGGAAACAGCGCTTGGCTCGAATGCGAGCCGTCTGGAGGCCGCGCTCGGTTCGAATACCGGCAGGATGACCGAAGCGCTCGACACGCATGCGGCGCAGATCGCCGAGACCTTCGACACGCGCACCGCCAAGGTCGACGAGCGCCTCTCGACCATGGACCGTGCACTTGGCATCGGCCTCGACAATGTTTCCAAGATGATCGACGGAAAGGCCGCCGGTCTTGCCAACACGCTTCGTGGCGCTGTTATGGAAGCATCGCAGTCCATGGACGCCGATGCACAGCGTGCACTCGAATCGATCGCCTCCAAGGGCCTCGAATATGCCGATGAGATGGCCGCCCGCAGCGCCGGCTTCTCGAGCCGTCTTGCCGGCGAGGCGGATGCGTTCAGCAATCGGCTCTCCGGCGACGCCGATGCCTTCGCTGACCGGCTGTCGTCCAGCGCCAGCACCCTCAATAGTCAGATGTCGTCGACCGCGGACACCTTCAGCGGTCAGATGTCCTCGACTGCCGATGCGTTCAACAATCAGATGTCGTCCACTGCCGATACCTTCAGCAGCCGGGTCGGTGGCGATGCGGAGACCTTCCATAGCCGCGTCACCGCCGATGCCGACGCCTATGCCGCCCGCATGGCGCGCGAGACCGAGGCGCTCAGCGGCAAGCTCACCGGCGATGCGGATGCGTTCACCATGCGCATGGCCAGCGAGGCGGATGGTTTCGCGACGCGGCTTGAGAGCCGCGCCGGCGACTATTCCGGCCGGCTGTCCTCGGAAGCCCAGGCCTATTCCGGCAGCCTTGCCGAGCAGACCGAACGGCTGACGCAGGCGCTGGCCCGCAATGCCGGCGATTTTGCCACCCGTGTCGGCACGGCGAGCGCCAAGGCGGCCGAAGACGGTGCGAACATCCAGGCGAGCCTCGACGCCGCCGAGAAGGCATTGCTCGCCCGCGGCGACGCGATCCGCACAACGCTCGACGACCGCACCCGCGAGCTCAACTCGATGCTGGCATCACGCTCCGCCGAACTCGCCCGCATCATTGACGAGAAGGCGCGGCCGGCCGTCGACAATCTTTCCGGCCTTGGCCGGGAGGCCGTCGACCACTTCGGCCAGGCTGTGCAGGACGGCGTCAACACGCTGCGCAGCGAGAATTCGACATTGCTCAATGCGATCGCCTCGCGCACCGAGGAAAGCGCCCGCGCTGTCGCAAGCGCCGAGCAGACGCTCAAGACGACGGTGCTGGATCTCGTCCAGGCACTCGACCAGAGCAGTTCCAGCATCCGCCAGCTGGTGTCCGATACAGGCACCAATCTCGGCGCCATCGACGACGCACTCACTGCCAGCGCCGACCGCTTCGCCGAGACGGCGACCCGCGCTTCCGACTCGTTCGGCGCTTCCACGCGCCTGCTGGACGGCACGGCTGACCGGCTGAGCAGCGTGTCGAGCGAGACGCTGTCGCAGATCGGCAATATCGTCGGACGGTTCGATGACCACTCCAAGGTGCTCGGCCAGGCCTCCAACCTGCTCTCGGCGGCGCAGTCCAATCTCGTTTCGACGCTCGAAGAACGCGAGGAGGCATTACAGACGCTCGCCGTCAACCTGCTGCGCAAGTCCGAGGAGATCGAGAATACCATGCGCTCGCTCGCCGGACTGGTCGAAGCCGCCTTCGACCGCGCCGAAAACCGCTCGGGCCAGATGTCCAACAACCTGCGCAACGGCGTGCAGAGCTCGTTTGCTGAGATCGGCCGTATCCTCGGAGATACCGAAAAACGCGCCAATGACATGGCGGATGCAATGCGCCAATCAATCTCGGCAGCGGCCAGCGACGCTTCCGCCGCCGTCGAAATCACGCTCTCCAAGGCCAATGAGAATGCCGAGGATGTTGCGGCGCGGCTGCGCACCAGCGTGACGACCTCGCTCGGCGATGTCGACCGGCTGCTCGGCGAGACTGGCAAGCGCTCGTCGGCCACGGCCGTGCAACTGCGCGACACGCTCAAGGAAGCGATCGACGAAGCGGTTGGCCGCTTCTCCGGCGCCACAGACGAAATCCGCCGCACTGCCGGCGAGATCCGCAAGGAACTCACCGACACCCGTGCCGAACTCAAGCGTGGCGCCTTCGACCTGCCGGAAGAAGCCAAGGAAAATGCCGCCCAGATGCGCCGCGCCGTGGCGGAACAGGTCCGCGCGCTGCAGGAACTGACCGGCATTATCGGCGTCTCCGCCTCGCATCTCGAAGCGCCGCGGGTGCGGCAGGAAAATGCCGTTCGGCCGGAGGCAGTGCGCACCGAAATTATGCGCTCTGAGCCGGTCCGGTCCGAACCTGTGCGCTCCGAACCAGTCCGCCAGGAGCCGGTCCAGCAGCAGCCCACCCGCCAGGAGCCAGTGCAGCCGCGCCGCGAGCCGGAAGTTGCGGTCCGCCAGCCGGAACAGCGGCCGGCCGTCCGGGAGGAAAACCTGCCCACCGCTTCGGCCGTGACGGCCGATCGTCCCCGCGTGACCGGGCAAATCCTGCCTCAGCCGCGGGCCGACGAAACGCGCCGGACGGATGAGACCCGCCGAGTGGAAGAGGCTCGCAAGACGGAAGAAAAGCCGCGGCAGGAACCGCTTGGTCTGCGTGGCTCGCTCGGCATCGAGCGCGGCCAAGCGCCGGCGCGCGAAATCGCTCGCCCCGCGGCCACCGAGCCGGCCGCACGCCGCCAGGAACCTGCCCGCGAGGATGATATTCCGGCACCGCAGGGACAGGGCTGGATCAGCGATCTGCTGCGCAGTGCCTCGCGCGATGAGGAGGTCCCTGCACGTCCGGTAGCGCCGACCCAGCAGCAGGCAACCCGCCCAGACAACCGCAATCCGCGGCATGTGGTCGAGTCGCTCAACTCGCTGTCGGTCGATATCGCCCGGGCGATCGACCATGACGCCTCGGTCGAGCTTTGGCGCCGCTACCAGCGCGGCGAGCGCGACGTCTTCACCCGCCGCCTCTACACGCTCAAGGGCCAGCAGACCTTCGACGACATCAAGCGAAAATACGAGCGCGAGCCGGAATTTCGCTCCGCTGTCGACCGCTACATCACAGACTTCGAAAAGCTTCTGGCCGACGTTGCCCGCAACGACCGCGACAAGGCGCTGACCCAGAGCTATCTGACATCGGACACCGGCAAGGTCTACACGATGCTGGCGCATGCGGCGGGGCGGTTCTCGTAACGGAACGAGTAGGTTTTCAAAGTTTCAGGCCTCTCGCGCCTTATCTCGCGGGAGGCTCGAAGCAAACACCTTCGCTGAATCCCACTGGACTGGTCACCTCCAGCTTTCTTATTCAGCAGCCGGTCGGATTGAGAAGCCAGCAGGCGTTATCTCACTTGCTTTCCTGACCGCCCCAGCAGCTATCCAAACAGGTTGACCCACACATTCAATCATCCCTCGCGTGACGACGATGCCGTCCCCGTCCCGGCAAGCAACGATCGGTCTTGGCGTGTTTCTGCTGTAGCGCAGGAGATCGAGGAGATAGCTGGGCTTGCCACCCAAATGAGGGAAAAATTCAAAGGGGACAAGATTGAGTGCAGCGCCATCCTCTGTTTCCTCCGACTGTCGATCCGAGAACAATGCGTCCGTTGCGATCGTCGGCGTCGTGAGGATAGCGCCGGCGCTTGCTCCGACGAGGATTCCTCCTGACAGCGCCCAGTCACGCAAGAGGCCCAACATCCTGCTGCGCCTCAGCCGATTCAGAAAGGGGCCGGTCTGGCCACCGGCAAGATGAATGGCGTCGCATGCCAAAAGCTTCTCGATTTCTTGATCGCTATGGCTCGCATCAAGATCATGGAACTGTGCGAGGTGAAGGCCGGATTGCGCGTAATAGATTTTCCGC
The DNA here is from genome assembly GCF_056403555.1 of Rhizobium sp. P2_G2. Lineage (NCBI taxonomy): Bacteria > Pseudomonadati > Pseudomonadota > Alphaproteobacteria > Hyphomicrobiales > Rhizobiaceae > Rhizobium > Rhizobium sp. P2_G2. Next base: position 12,020 of record NZ_JBFUFF010000030.1, on the reverse strand, counting down.
CCGTTGAAAAACCGGCGATCCGGCTCCGGCCCGGAAGCAATATATCCGATGCGCCTTCCGGAACCCCTCGCCTCCATCATCATCAAAAGCTGCGTATCAATCGCGGCATTCTCAGGAATGATTTGGTCGCTGTAGAGCACCAGATTGATCAAAGCTTCGCTCCCATTTGGCTACCGTACCCCTAACGATGCACTGGAGCCGCAACCCGTCCAATATCGCCAGCGAAAACCGAGCAAACTTCCTGTATTTTTACAAAACTTCTTTGATGGACTTGGTTTACAAAATATCTTATTAAGAACTGCTAAAATTTGCTTGGGAGGGCAAAGGACCAGATGGCATTTCCATCTATGCGAAGCCTGGTGGCTTCTTGATCGAACACTGCCGTGAGGACGGTGTAGATCGTTCGCCATTTGAGCTGAAGAGACACAGCGCGGTCTGACCTCGCCTGTCCTTCCATCCGAAACAAACGGCTAGTGTTACCACAACGCTCGGGCTCATCCAAATGAGCAAGGGCGATTAATCGGGCTTTGCCTGCACATGACGCGTGAATGCTGAACGAATGACCTCCGACGAGATGAACCGGAGCAGACACCATGGTGACCACAACGCAAGCAGCGGCGATCATCTCCCGGGGCAATGATCCCCAGGGTGAGGGATTTGGCATTCCGGCGGTCGCAAGCTACAGCTTTTTCGGCGGGACCGGCGCGTTCACGCCGGCTGAACAGGCCGCGGTCAAGGATGCCATGCGGATGTGGAGCGACGTCGCCCATATCAGCTTCTTCGTCGACAACGACGACCCGGAAATCGGCTTCAAGAATTATAGAAAAAACGACAACAGCACCGGCGGCACGACCGGTCCGTACGAGAGCAGAAATGGTGAACATTTTCTGGCCCTCAATCCCGACACGACGGTGCGAGTGGGGCTCAACCTGGTCAACACGCCCGGGACAGCGCTCAGCCAGGGCGGAGCTGACCGGCAGACCCTGATTCACGAAGTGGGACATGCGATCGGGCTGTCGCATCCCGGCAAATACAATGCCGGAAGCAATGTTCCCATCGTTGCGGCCTATCCTGAAGATTCACTGCAGTACACGCAGATGAGCTACCTGTCGGAGACATCGACAGGGGCCAATTTCAAGGGCAGCTTCAGCCGTACGCCGTCTCTCGACGACATTGCCGCCGCACAGCGGCTCTATGGTGCCAACATGGCGACGCGCACCGACGATACCACCTATGGATTTAACTCGAATGCCGGCGCCGCCTTTCTCATCAGCAGTGCCAACGAGAAGGCCGTTTTCACCGTTTGGGATGCGAAGGGAAACGACACGCTCGATTTCTCGGGCTACGCGAACAAACAGCTGATCAATCTGGATCTGGAAAGCTTTTCCGATGTCGGCGGGCTGAAGAAGAACATCGCCATCGCCGCAGCCGTCGACACCGCCGGCCTCAATTCCTGGGAAGCGAATTTCGACCCCAATTCGATCGCCAATTATGTCGAAAACGCCATTGGCGGAAGTGGCACGGATACGATCAACGGCAATCTCATCGCCAACCGGCTCGAAGGCAGAAATGGCGACGATTTCCTCAATGGCTTTGCCGGCAAGGACAGTTTGTACGGTGGCGATGACAAGGATGAGCTGAATGGCGGCGCCGACAGCGACGCGCTGCGCGGCGAGCGCGGCGATGACTATCTCATCGGCGGCGCGGGAATAGACGATCTCTATGGCGGTGACGGTCGCGACACGCTGGATGGCGGTTTCAACGGCAAGTCCGACGGTGTCCGGGACGTCATGCAGGGAGGTGCCGGCAACGACAAATACCTGGTGACGGATACGACCGACATGGTGCTCGAAAATGTCGGCGGCGTGGACCTGGGCGACAAGGTGTTTACCTCGCTCAGGACCTATTCGCTGCAGCAGTCGAACTATCTGCAGGGCGAGGTGGAAAACCTGGCCTTTACCGGGACCGGCAATTTCACCGCAACCGGAAACGCGCTTGCCAATACGATCAGCGGCGGCGACGGAAACGACAAGATTTCAGGCCTCGAAGGAGACGATGTTCTCAACGGCGCCGGCGGCAAGGACCAGTTTGACGGCGGAAGCGGCACCGACACGCTGAACGGCGGATCCGGAAACGATGTCTACTTCCTGTTCGATGTCAAAAACGGTCATTACGACAGGGTCGTCGAGGCGGCCGGCGGCGGGGTGGACCAGATCCAGGTCAGGGACGTAGACGGCTCGGTTCGCTCCTACACCCTTGCCGACAATGTGGAAATCGGCGCGATCGTCGGCGCGGAAGCCGACCAGTTCACGCTCATCGGCAATAAATCGGACAATCACCTTTTCGACGACGTCGGCGACAATATCCTGATCGGCGGCGGAGGCGATGACACCCTCAACGGCGGCGGGTTCTATGGCGGCGACGTGCTGATGGGTGGCGTGGGCAATGATGTCTACGAACTCGATTATCGACGCGGCAATTACGACTATGTCGACGAGGCCGCCAACGAGGGGCGGGACACGGTCCTGGTCACAGCCTTCCACGAGGAGGACGAGCACTATACAGACACCTATACGCTGACCGACAATGTCGAGAACGGCGAGATCAGAGGCGCGATCGACTTTGGTCTCTACGGCAACGAGCTGGACAATCGGCTTTTCGGCAACGACGCCGCCAATATGCTCAGCGGCCTCGACGGCAATGACACGCTCACCGGCGGGCTGGGTGACGATCAACTGATCGGCGGCAGCGGCAATGACAAATATTTCCTCTACGACCTGATCGGCGGCAGCACTCCAGAGGAGCTCAATCATTACGACGCTGTCGTGGAAGAGGCGGACGGCGGCATCGACACGGTCGTCGTCATCGCCATCGACGACCCCCAGTCGTTTGCCGATGGCTACGCGCTCACCGAGTATGTCGAGAACGGCACGATCGGAGGATCACTGTCCTTCTATCTGCAGGGCAACGACTTCGACAATGTCTTGAGGGGCAACGACGCGGAGAACACGCTCTACGGCTATGAGGGCAATGATACCCTGATCGGCGGCGGCGGGGCTGATGTGCTGGACGGCGGGACAGGCGAAAACACCGCAAGCTATGCATTCGCTACGGCAGGTCTGTTCGCCGGGCTGGAGGATGCGAACGCCAATTCAGGCGAAGCCCTGGGCGACAGTTACATCAATATTCAGAACCTGATCGGCTCGAACTACGACGACATCCTCTACGGCACGGATGGCGTCAACAAGTTCAGCGGCGGCGACGGCAAGGACCTGATGATCGGCAAGGGCAGCGGCGATATCCTGGATGGGGGCAACGGTTCCGACACGGTCGGCTACGATGCGGATTACACCGGGGTGACGGCCGACCTGATGGATTCATCTAAAAATACCGGCACCGGCGCCGGCGACATCTATATATCGATCGAAAACCTCGACGGAAGCACGTTCAACGACCTGCTCTACGGTGACAACAACGACAATATCATCGAGGGCAATGTCTACCATTTTGGGGAAAGCGGCAGCGACCGGATATGGGGTCGGGGCGGCGATGACACGTTGAAGGGCCATGACAATGCCGACACCCTGATCGGCGGGGTCGGCAACGACCTGCTCTATGGAGGAACGGGCGCCGACCATTTCGTCTTCGACGCGACGCTGACGCCGGGCAATGCCGACACAATCAAGGATTTCGAGGCAGGCGACAGGCTCGACCTCGACAGCAGCGTATTTGCCGGATTGAGCGTGGGCGCGCTCGCCAGCGCCGCATTCAAACTGATCGCCAGCGGCTCCTCGACGACTGGCGTCGACAATTCCGATCGCATTCTCTACGACAAGGCCGACGGCGACATTTATTTCGATCGCGACGGATCGGGCGACACATATGACCGCGTGCTGTTTGCCTCGATCACAAACGGGACGTCTCTCGATCAATTGGATTTTGAGATCGTGTAGCGCTGGTCAAACCCATGGTGCAACAAGACGAGAAGTCTCTCCTGCTGAACCGGGCTTGCGCCTGTCGCCGATCAATCGGGATCGAGACCTCGTATCAAATCGACTTCAGCGTCCAGGCGACCATATCCGAGATCACCTTACTGAAGGCGATGTCCAGCGCCTTGACGTAGGCCGGGTTGCCGGAGCCAGTCAAAGGAGCCGTGGCGGAGAAGACCTGCTGTGCCTTGACCGCGCCGTTGCGATCGTTGAGGATCTTTGCCGAAATCTCGATATGGGCGCGGTTGCCGCCGGCCGTCTCGATCTGGAAGGCGCGGATGTCGGTGACGACCTGGAAGTCGATCGCCAGCCCTTGCCCCGGCACGCCGACGCCGCCGAGCTTGCCGGAATTCTCGTAAGCCTCGACCAGCTTGGCCTGCACCATTTTCGGCAGCGTATCGCCCCAGCGGGCGCCGGCGAGATACTGGATCTCCGATGGCGTCACATAGATCACCACCTGCTCGGAATCGAGCGCCTTGAGGGCACTCGGCTCCGGGATCAAGATCTGCTTCTTGCTAGCCTTCGGGCCGGAAATTTCGGGCATGGCGGAGAGCGCGAAAGTGTCATTCTTCGCCTGGCTCGCGCCGCAACCCGACAATCCAATAAGGAGCAGGACCGGCAAACATGCACGGGCAATGCTCAGTAGACGTCCTGCTGTCATTCCTTCCCCACACACAACAGTTCAATGCCTCGTGCGGCCGTTATATTCCTTGACTTCCTGACCACCGAACAACAGCCGTTGGGGGTTGTTGTCAAGCCGGCTGATCGCCTGATTGAGCGTTTGCACAGCCCGGCGTGCATCCTCGACCAGAGCATTGACATTCTGCAGGCCGGAGCCCGAGAAACGGGCGATATTTTCGGCGATCGGTGCGATGCGGCCATTAATATTGTCGGCCAGATCCTTGTAAGATTTCAGCGTCGCCCGTGCGTCGGCGAACAGCGACTTGGAATCACCTGATCCGAGGAAGCTGTCGACCTTGGCCAGCACGCCGTCGACGCGGGTCGAAGCCTTGTTGAGATTGGCCGACATCTCGGAAATATTGGTGATCGTCTTGTCGATATCGGCGCGGTGCTTGTCGACGTCCTGCGAAATGCCCTTGAAATTGCCGATCGCTGCGCGTGCGTCGGAAACGGCGGCACTGATCTCGTTCGGATTGATCGCGGCGATCACGCTGCTGGCCTTGTCGATGACGCCATCCACCTTGCCGGAGGATTTGTTGAGATTGGCCATCAACTGGGTGACATCGTTGATCGTTTTGTCGATATCGACGCGCCGCTTGCCGATGTCGTCCGAGAGCCCCTTGATATTGGCGATGGTCGTGCGCGCATCGGCGATTGCGGCGTGGATGTCGCTCACTGAGCCCTTGACCTTGTCGGGATCGATCGCAGCAATCAGCTTGTCGACCTTGTCCAGCGACACATTGGCCTTTTCGCCGAAGGTCTTATAGGTGGCGATCGCCTCATCCAGATCCTTGCCCGTCTTGCCTGCACTGGCCACGGCGGCGTGAACATCATCGACGGTCGCCTGAATCTTCTGCGGATCGATGGCAGCGACCAGCTTGTCGACCTTGTCGAGCGACGCCGTCGCCCGGTCGCCGAAGGTCTTGTAGGTGTCGACCGCGTTATTGACCTTGTTGATCGTCGTCTTGGCGTCGGCCACGACGCCATGGACTTCATCGACCACGCCGCCAACCTTGCCGGAGGCATCCGCGAGATCGGCGCTGACCTTGCGAGTGTTGACCAGGATGTCGTCGATCTTCTTCGGATCGACCGCTTGGATGAGCTTATCGGCAGCGGCAAGCGTCGTATCCAACCGACCGGACACGTTCTTGATCGTGCCGGAAAGCTCGGTCACGCTTTGCAGGAATTTGTCGATCCCCGGCGCGTTGTCCTTCAACGCCTTGGTGAAGGTATCGATGTTGCCCACCGTATCGGTCAATGGCTGGCGATTGTCGTTGACGAAGCTCTGCAACGTGACGAGCAGCTGATCGGTTTTGTCGGCGATCTTGCTGGCGGTGGCGACGATATTGGTGACGCCGGATTGCATGGCGTCGATGGTGGCGATCTTGCCTTCCTTCTGAGCGGTCACGAGAATCGGCTCCTGCTTGGGGTCACCGCCGGAGAATTCGAGATAGGCGGCACCGGTAAAACCCTGGATTTCCAGCACCGCCCGCGTCCCCGGGAAAACCGGGGCGTCGGCGCGGATTTCCGTGACGGCAAGCGAATAGGCGGGGGCCTTGCGATCGAAGTCGAGCGCCCGGATCGTACCGATCGGGATGCCGTTGAAACGCACCGGCGAGCCGACGCTCAAGCCGTTGGCGGAACCGGGAATGCGTACGATCAGTCGCTCCATCTTGCCTTCGCGGCCATAGACGGACATCCAGTAGACGAAGCCAAAAGCCATCAGCACGACGACGATGGTGAAGAAGCCGACAATCGCGTAGTTTGCCCTTGTTTCCATCAATGGCCCGTATTGGTTGCTGTCGTGGATGCCGTATGCACCGCCCGCCCGGCACCGTCGACGACGCCAGGGATGGAACGCGCGCGCTTGCCCCGAAAGTAGGACTGTACCCATTCATCAGGACAATCAAGCATATCCTGGACTGTCCCTTGAACGAGCACACGCTTTTTTCCAAGCACTGCAATTCGGTCACACACCGAAAACAGGCTGTCGAGATCGTGGGTGACCATGTAGACAGTAAGCCCCAGCGTATCGCGAAGCTTGGTGATCAACTCATCGAATTCGGCCGCTCCGATCGGGTCGAGACCCGATGTCGGCTCGTCGAGGAAAACAAGCGCCGGGTCGAGCGCCAGAGCGCGTGCCAGTGCCGCGCGCTTGATCATGCCGCCCGAAAGTTCGGAGGGATATTTGTCGGCCGCCTCCGGCGCCAGCCCGACCAGTTCGATCTTCAGCAATGCCAGTTCATCCATCAGCGATTTAGGCAGGTCGAGATATTCGCGCATCGGAAACTGGATGTTTTCCTTGACGGTCAATGCTGAAAACAATGCGCCGTGCTGGAAGAGCACGCCGAGCTTCATGTCGAGGTTGAAGCGTTCATCTTCGTTCACCCGGCCATAATCCTGCCCAAGGATCTGGATTTCACCAGCCTGTTTAGGGACGAGGCGCAGGATGGTGCGCATCAGCACCGATTTGCCAGCACCGGATGCACCGACGAAGCCGAGGATCTCGCCCTTGAAAATGTCGAGGTCGAGCTTGTCGAGCACGACATGGCTGCCGAAGGCGACGGTAATGCCGCGAGCCGAAAGGATCACTTCGCGTCCGTTTTTCTGTCCCTGCTCGTTGGTTTCCGCCATGCGCGCCTCAGAAATCGATGGCGGCGTAGAACATGGCGAACAGCCCATCCACCATGATGACGACGAAGATCGCCTTGACCACAGCGGCGGTCACATGCCGGCCGAGCGACTCGGCCGAGCCTTCGACCTGCAGGCCTTCCACCGAAGCTACCACGCCGATGATGACGGCCATGAACGGGGCCTTCAGCATGCCTGAGATCACCGTCGAAATATCGACGGCCTGTTGCAGGCGCGACAGGAAGACTTGATAGGTGATGCCGGAATAGATGTTGGCCACGACCGCCGCACCGGCAAGCGCTGCGAAATTGGCAATCACGGTGAGCAGCGGCAGTGCGATCATCAACGCCAGYAGCCGCGGGAAGATCAGAACGCCGACCGGATTGAGGCCCATGACCTGCAGCGCGTCGATCTCCTCGCGCATCTTCATCGAGCCGATCTCGGCAGTGATGGCCGAGCCGGAGCGGCCGGCGATCATGATTGCGGTGAGCAGCACTCCGATCTCGCGCAGTTGCAGGATGCCGACCAGGTCGACGACGAAAACTTCGGCGCCGAAATAGCGCAGTTGGAAGGCGCCCTGCTGGGCGATGATCGCACCGATCAGGAAGGACATGAGCGCGATGATCGGCGTCGCGTTGACGCCCATCTGCTCGAGTTGGGTGAAGACCGAAGCGGGCGACAGCCCGCTGCTGCGGCCGAGCTTGAGCTGGGCGCCGCGCACCGCCGAACCGATGATGCCCATCGACGCGATCGTGTCCGTATAGAGGTTCACGATCGATTCGCCGATAGGCGCCAGAAAGCGCACATACCAGCGATCCTGCCGGCTGTCGTCGCCGGGTTGCTTCAGCTCCTCCGGCAGGGCGGTAATCAATTCGTTGAAGCCGGCGCGCGCATCGCTGAGATCGACTTTGCCGGAATTCCTCTCAAGCGCCGTCATGAACCGACGGATCACCCAAGCGCCACCGGTATCGAGATTGGTAATGCCACTGAGGTCGAGGCGCACGGTGCCGGAAACGCTGTTGCGGCTGGCTTCCCTGAGCGCCCGATCGACCTGCGCGATCGTGCTGTTGAGCCAAGCGCCGGTCAGGCGGACGAGAAGTCCGCCATCCGGATGGTCAATCGTCACACCGGCTTGTTCGGCCGTATCCGCCATCTGGCAGTCCTCACTGGCGCCTTGCACAGAGACCCGGTCATCGGGTCTTTTGTGGTAAAACAAAACGAGTCGACGCGCGAAATGCCGTTTGACAATAGATTAACGGCGCATTCAAGCCATATCGGCAGGCGATTGGAAAACAAAAGGAATTGCACGTGACGCGTCACCTTGAAACCACAATCGCCAAGTTTCCGATCGCGGGCGAATTCCGGATTTCACGCGGCGCCAAGACCACCGCCGAAGTGATCGTCTGTACGATCCGCGAGGCTGATTTCGCAGGCCGCGGTGAATGCGTGCCCTACAAGCGCTACGGCGAGACGCTCGACAGCGTCGAGGCGCAGATCCGCTCACTCGCCGGCGATATCGCGGCCGGCCTGGGCCGCGCCGAGCTCAAGCACCGGCTCGATGCGGGTGCAGCACGCAATGCCATAGACTGCGCGCTGTGGGACCTGGAGGCGAAAATGAGCGGCGTGCCGGTGTCCAGGCGCCTCGATCTTTCGCCTGAGCCGCTCACCACAGCCTATACAATCTCACTCGACGAACCGGAAAAGATGGGCGCGCAGGCAGCAAAATGGGCGCACCGGGCGCTGCTCAAGGTCAAGGTGGGCACGACTGATGACGAAAGCCGCATCCGCGCTATCCACGCCGGCGCGCCGCAATCGGTGCTGATCCTCGACGCCAACGAGGGCTGGACCAAAGACAACCTCGCACACCATCTCGCCGTGTCCGCAGAATGTGGCGTGGCGCTCATCGAGCAGCCCCTGCCCGCCGGGCATGACGATCTGCTCGCCGATATCGACCGTCCACTGGTGATCTGTGCCGACGAGAGCGCCCATGTAACGGCTGATCTCGCTTCGCTTGTCGGCAAATACGACGCCATCAACATCAAGCTCGACAAAGCCGGCGGGCTGACGGAGGGGCTGGAGATGAAGGCGGAGGCCGAGCGGCTGGGGTTTCAGATCATGGCCGGCTGCATGGTCGGCTCGTCGCTTGCCATGGCGCCGGCGGTGCTGCTGGCACAGGGCGTGGCCTTCGTCGATCTCGACGGGCCATTGCTGCTCGCCGAAGATTGCAAACCGTCGCTGCGTTACGAGGCGTCGCTCGTCTATCCGCCCGAGCGCGCGCTCTGGGGCTGAAACAGCATGGCGGCAAACAGGATGGCGAGGCCKATGACGACCAGAATGCTCATCGAATAGAAGCCGTTGACGCCGAACGCCTCATAAATATAGCCGGACGCCCAGCCGGAAATCACCGCGAAGATCGATGTCGCCGCCTGATAGAAGCCTTGGGCATAGGCACCCTGCCGGTCACCGACCCGGGTGATCATAAAGCGCTGTACGCCGAGATGCATCATCGCATAAGTGAAGGCATGGGTGCATTGAAGCAGGAAGAACGGCCAGAAGCCGCTCGCCAGCGGAAACAATGTCCAGCGTATGAAGGTGAACACCGATCCCAGGATGAAGAGGTGCCAAACGCTGGAACGCCGCAGCCAGCGGCCGGAGACGAAGAACAGGCAGATTTCGGCGAGCACGCCGGCAAGCCAGAGAAAACTGATTCCGACACCGGAAATGCCCTGTGCCTTCCAGTAATTGGTCGCAAAGGCATAAAGCATGGACTGGCTGCTCATCACGACGGATGCGCCAATGATGACGAGCAGGAAATCGGGCGACCAGAACCGCGCCTTGACGATCGCGACAGCCGGATCGCTTGGCGCCGACGGCAGGTCACGACCAAGCCGCGGCGCAGTCAGCGCCATGATGATGGTCAGCGAAAAGAACAGGGTGAGGCCGGGCAGCACCATGGCACCGCCGAAACGGTCGAGCCCGAAGCCGATGAAGGTGGTGAGCGCGAAGGCGACCGAGCCCCAGAGCCTCAGTGACCCATAATCGAAGCCCCAGCGCCGCACGCCGGTCACCAGCACCGCGTCGGCAATCGGCACATAGGGTGCATAAAACAGGCTCTGGACTGCATAGATCAGCAGGATCGGCCAAAACGTGACGGTGTGGAACATCACCAGCGTTGTCGCCAACGAGACGATGCCGGACCACATGAGCACGGTCGTGCGGTCCTTGGCGCGGTCGGCGGCCATCGCGCCGACCGGCATGCCGAGAATGCGCATCAGCGCGGGAATGGAGGTGATGATGCCGATCTCTGCCGGCGTCATCCTCAGGTCCTGCAGGAGGACCGGAAAATAGAGCACCGCAATGCCGTTGACCATCATAGGGGCACAGAACAGCAGAACGGCGCGCAGGGCGAAGAAGCGCGGCGCGTCGTCACGATGGATGGAGGATGGAGGAGCGAGCATGAGATATTCCAGAATCGCACGCCATGACGTTTCCGGAATCATCCGGCGCACAACGATTTTTCGGCATGGTGAACCGTTAGCATTGGCGTTCGTGCGCACCAATGTGGTTTCGCACAACTGCCGAAATAATTCGGCAGGATGACAATCCGGCAACAATGCTAAATTGCCGAGGTTTGCCGCGCACTGGAAGCCTGTTAACGTCGGGTCATGACGATACCTTACCCGGTCTTCCGCCTCTCTGCCGCCATCGTGATCGGCCTCTATCTTGCCGCCTGTCTCATCCTTTATTTCAGCCAGGATCGCTTTCTGTTTCCCGGCGCATTCATCCCGCTTCCAGTCGAGTTGAAGGGCGCTGCCGCACGCTTCGGGCTGGAGGACGTCATGATTCCGACGGTCGACGGCACCAGGCTGTTTGCACTTCAAGGCCGGCCTGCCGATGGCAAGCCGATCATCATCGTCTTTCACGGCAATGCCAGCTATCCCGAGTCCTACCGCTTTCTCTATGCCGGCTGGATTGCCGCAGGCTATGGCATAGTGGCCCCGGCATTGCGTGGCTATCCGCGATCAGAGGGAACGACGAACGGCGAAAAGATGCTGGCCGACGCGCTCGAAATCTACGACTGGACGGCAAAGGCCTTCCCCAACCATCCGATCTATGTTTTCGGTCAATCGCTCGGCACGGCTCCGGCCCTCCACCTTGCTGCACATCGCCAGGTTGCTGGTGTCGTCCTGGTGTCGCCGTTCAAATCGATGCTGTCGCTCGCCTGGAGCAAATTCCCTTACCTTCCCGTTCCATTGCTGCTCCGGTCGCCTTTCAGAAGCGATCTCGATATCGTAGACGTCACGGCGCCGATACTGGTGCTGCATGGCGACCGGGATGAACTCGTGCCGATTGCGTCCGGTCGCGAATTGGCAGCGCTTGCCAAACATGACTTGCAATTCGAGGTCATCCACGGCGCCGGTCATGCACAGGGACTTTTCGAGGTCGATATGATCGACAAGATCGACGCTTTTTTCGGCATGGACACGCATTAATTGCAAAAAACAAGGACATCCGGAAATCGGGATTATATCGATTTAATCACGTTTTCGCTGAAAGCGGTCCGATTTCCGCAGAAATTTGAACAGAAATCACCTATTTTTTCGATTTTCTCATTGAAAATTACCAAAATCTGCCGTTTCTATGCGCATCATCGACGCAACAAAATCCCACCGAAAACCATCTCACCCAATCACAATACAACCCCAATCACAATACAAC
>NZ_JBFUFF010000029.1:0-77866 GCF_056403555.1 Rhizobium sp. P2_G2 | reverse complement strand
ATCACCCAGAATTGGCGCGGCCGGCCGCTTGAAAGCCGCATGGCCGTGGTCGAATTGATCGGCGCAACCACGACAACGACCGGCCTCAAGGTTGAATGCGCCATCGACACCCGCACCTACCAAAAGGGCGTCAAGGTCTCCAATGCCCAGATGGCAAGCCTCAATATCATAGGCGACCCGTTCCATCCGGAGTGGAACTACACTATCACACCAAGAAACATGTAGCGCTTATTGTCCGAACCGTCCTTAGGGAATTGAGACGCGCCCGCCGCGACAAGACGTTCCTGGGGCTGCTGATGATCGATGTCGATTGGTTCAAGGCCTATAATGACCAATATGGCCATCCCGGCGGCGACAAGTGCCTGAAGCGGATTGCGGAGGCGATCAGGAATTCGGTGCGGCGGCCGGGCGATGTCGTTGCCCGCTATGGCGGCGAGGAGTTTTCCGTCCTCCTGCCGGACACGAACGAAGTGGGCGCGATATTCGTTGCCGAGCAGATTCGCAAAGCAGTGCTTGAGCTGATGATCGAACATGGCGGCAGCCCGAACCACGTCGCCACGGTCAGCATCGGCGCCGTATCCTGGCATGCGACGGGTTCGATTGAACCGGAAACGATCCTGCACCAGGCGGACCGCGCGCTCTATAAGGCGAAAGGCCAAGGCCGCAACTGCGTCGTCGACGGATCGGGGCTGCTGGACGATCAGGCCGAACAGCAGCCTCGCGAGGCTCTTGGGTGATAGACACCCAGATGATCCCATTCTTCACGACTTGCTTGCCTCAGGATGTAGAATGATGTAGGAACATATCTACATTTGGAGATCAAACATGTCCGTGATGTCCAGCAGGGAATTCAATCAGGATACCGGCAAAGCCAAAAAGCTTTCGGAATCGGGTCCGGTCATTATTACAGATCGCGGCAAGCCCAGCCACGTGCTCCTCGCATATGACGAATATGTCAAACTCACGAGGCAGGGTAAAAGCATTGCTGAACTGCTTTCGATGGATGCAGACGACGATATCGATTTCGATCCGCCAAAGATCGAGGACGCCGACTGGGGCTTCAAGCCCGCGGAATTCGATTGATGTACATTTTCGACACGAATGTCATATCCGAGCTTCGCAAAATAAGCTCAGGCCGAGCCGACAGGGCGGTTGTTCAATGGGCCTTGTCAATCCCCAGTAACAATGTCTTCCTGTCGGCAATCACCGTTTACGAAATAAAAATCGGCATCCTCAAGTTGGCAAGCCGGAACCCAGCGGAGTCGCAGCGCCTTCACATATGGCTGTCGCAAACGATCGTGCCCTCGTTCGCCGGACGCATTTTACCGCTTGATGAGCAGGTGGCGCTGCTGCTTGCCGAAATGATGGAGCTCAGGACTCGTCCCTATCGCGATGCGATTATTGCAGCCACGGCGCAACATCATGGCTATGCCGTCGTCACTCGCAACGTCCGCGACTTTGAGGAGCTTCCGGTGCGGGTGATCAATCCTTGGGAGCCCGATTAAACCCGCCTCCACCCCACAGCCAGCAGCCCGGCCCCGATCATCAGCGTTCCGCCGGCGCGGTTGACAACCCGCTGCACACGCGGTTTGCGGATCTGCTTTCGGGCCATGGCGGCGAGCAGTGCATAGAGGGTGGCGTTGGTCGTCGCCAGAATGAGGAAGGTGATCTCGAAAATCACCAATTGCCCCGCCACCGGCCTTGTCGTGTCGATGAACTGCGGCAGGAAGGCGACGAAGAAGATGATGCTCTTCGGGTTCAGTGCCGTCACCAGATAGGCGTGCAGGAAAATGCGTAGTGGATTTTCCGCCTTCACCGGCGCGTCTTCGGCATCGCCCGACCCTGCCGCCACTGGTGCCCGCCAGAGTTTTATGCCGAGATAGATCAGATAGGCCGCGCCGACCCACTTCAGCGCAGTGAAGATCACCGCCGATGCCGCGAGCAGCGCACCGAGCCCGAGCATGGAGGCGGTCATCGCAGTGAAGTCGCCGAGTGTGACGCCGGCAACGGTCGCACCAGCGACCTTGCGGCCATGGCCCAGCGCATAGGAAATGACCAGCAGGATCGTCGGACCGGGAATCGCGAGCAGGACGGCGGATGCCGCGCAAAAGGCCAGCCAATGTTCGATGGACATGAGGTTCTCCCGTTAAAAACCAGACTAATCCATAGGCTCGGTTGCTTGGCAACGGGCGGCTCGACGTTTTTTTCAAAAACGAACGCTCTGTTTCGTCGCGCTGCTCTTTAAACCAAGACACGCTGCCGCCATGTTGGCGCGATCAGATCTGGAGAGCGGAATGGAACTCGGCCTTTACACATTTGCGGACGTCAATCCCGAGCCCGAGGCGGGGCAGCGCGGTATCGAAGGCGCGCGCCGCGTCAAGGAATTGCTGGAGGAAATCGAGCTGGCCGATCAGGTCGGCCTTGATGTCTTTGGCCTTGGCGAGCACCATCGGCCGGATTATGTCGCCTCCACGCCAAGCATGCTGCTCTCGGCCGCAGCGGCGCGGACGAAGAATATCCGCCTCACCAGCGCCGTCACCGTTCTCAGTTCCGACGATCCGGTTCGCGTCTACCAGCAATATGCGACGCTCGACCTGATCTCCAATGGCCGCGCCGAGATCATGGCCGGCCGGGGCTCGTTCATCGAGAGTTTTCCGCTGTTCGGCTACGATCTCGACGACTATGACAAACTGTTTGCTGAAAAGCTCGATCTGCTGCTGGCGATCCGCGAAGGTGAAAAAGTCTCGTGGTCTGGCGAAACGCGGGCGCCGATCAGCGATCGCGGCGTCTACCCACGTGCGCTGCAGGACCCGCTTCCGGTCTGGATCGCCGTCGGCGGTACACCGCAATCGGTCGCCCGCGCCGGCATTATGGGTCTGCCGCTGGCGGTCGCCATCATCGGCGGCGAGCCGGCACGGTTCGCGCCGCTCTTCGATCTCTATCGTCGCGCCGGCCAGCAGGGCGGGCACGATCCGGCGGCGCTGCAAAGCTCGATCAATGTCCACGGCTTCATTGCCGACACCGACCAGCTGGCGGTCGACCAGTTCTACGGCCCGTCCTCCGCGGTGATGAACCGCATCGGCCGCGAGCGCGGCTGGGGTCCGTCGAACCGGGCGCAATATGACCGTTCGACCGGCCCGAACGGCAATCTCTTCATCGGCGATCCCGAGACGGTGGCCAGAAAGATCATCGTCCATCACGAGATCTTCAACAACAGCCGCTTCCTGTTGCAGATGGCGATCGGGCAGATGCCGCATGACCAGATCATGCGCGGCATCGAGCTCTACGGCACCAAGGTGGCACCCATCGTTCGCGATGCGCTTGGCTCGAAATCGACCCCCGAATTGCTTACATTGACCTGAAAGCCGAAGCAGGCGATAGAGCCTGCAGGCTCAGGACAAAGTGCAACATGGTTGTTTCCAACGATACCGAACTGCAGAAACTCAGGGATATCGGCCGCATCTGCGCGATCACGCTGCAGAAGATGGYCGCCGCCATGGAGCCTGGCATGACCACGGCCGAGCTCGACCGAATCGGCCGTAGGCTGCTGGAGGATGCCGGTGCGCAATCGGCGCCGGAAACCTGCTACAGCTTTCCAGGCGCCACCTGCATCAGCGTCAACGAGGAAGTGGCCCACGGCATTCCCGGCTCGCGCGTCCTGCAGCCCGGCGATCTTATCAATATCGACGTCTCAGCGGTGAAGGACGGCTATTTCGGCGATACCGGCGCATCTTTCGTCCTGCCGCCCTCTCAGGGCAAGGCCGATAAACTCTGCCGCGACGGCAGACGGGCGCTCTGGGCCGGCCTCAACCAAGTCCGATCCGGCCAGCCCTATGCCAGAATCGGCCAGGCGATCGGCGTCTTCGCGGCCAAGAACCGTTATACGCTGATCCAGAACCTCGCCAGCCACGGCGTCGGCCTGTCGCTGCATGAGGAGCCAACCGAACTCGCCACCTGGCCGGACCCGGCGGAACGGCGGATCATCGAGGATGGGCAGGTGTTTACTGTCGAACCCTTCCTGTCGCTCGGCGCCCAATGGGCCGAAGGCAGCGACGATCCTTGGACCCTGCTGGCCGAGCCCAAGGCACTGACCGTGCAATTCGAGCACACTGTCGTGGCAACGAAAAACGGCCCGATCATCCTCACGCTCGCCGAGTAGCCCACGAAATATCGGAACCTATCTGCGCCTGCCGAGTTTAGCTTTCGCTCTAAATGTGAGGACCAGGAGAGGAGGCCCCCAGATGAAGACGAGAGCCCTTGCCCTGATGATCGGCGCATGCACTGCCGCATCATCAGCCTTTGCGCAGCAGGCGGATACAAATTCTGACGCCTCCAAGCCTGCACAGCAGCCGATCCAACGGATCATCGAGCAGCCTGCGGTCTCAGGCGAGGAAACGGGTGCGATCCCCGAAAACAAGCTCATACCAGGCGCCAACAGTTTCACCGAAGGCCAGGCGCGATCGCGGATCGAGGGGGCGGGCTTCACCAATATCAGCCCGCTCAAGCAGGACGCCCAGGGCATCTGGCGCGGCATGGCCAATCGAGGCGCGATACGCGTCGCCGTCGGTCTCGATTTTCGCGGCAATGTCGCCGCGGAGGTCACCAAGGCTCAGTGATGATCCAACGCTAAGACGGAAAGGACACGGATATGAAAGTTGTGACAGGACTTTTCGATACCTACCGCCAGGCAGAAGATGCGGTGGCGGCACTCAAGGAATCGGGCGTCGCCTCCGATGATATCACCATCGTGTCGCGCGACCCGGGCTATGTCGACGGCAGCGAGAAGCCCGCTGCGGAGGGTATGGGCGTAGGCTCCGGTCTCGGTTTGATCGCCGGCGGCAGCGCCGGCCTACTGGCCGGGCTCGGCGTGATCGCCATTCCCGGCATAGGCCCGGTCGTCGCGGCCGGCTGGCTTGTGTCGCTGGTGGCAGGCGCAGCAGCGGGCACCGTGGTCGGCGGCGCGGCCGGCGGCCTCATCGGCGCGCTCAAAGGCTCCGACATCAGCGAGGCCGACGCGCATGTCTATGCCGAAAGCGTCCGCCGCGGCGGCACCTTGGTTTCGGTCCGCGTCCATGACGACCGCGTGCCCGAGGCCGAGGCCATTCTCGACCGCCACACCCCGGTCGACCTGGAAGGCCGCCGCAAAACCTATGCCGAAACCGGCTGGGAACGCTTTGACGAGGACGTCGATGCCCCGCCATTCACGGCGACGCCGGCTGTTTCCCCCGGTGACATTGCCGAACTGGATGAGCGGCGCTACCGCAGGCGCGCCGGTCGCTGACCGGAGGTGGTTAGGAAGGGTCGGAGGAAACTCCGGCCCTTTTTGCTTTTGTCTCTTAGATAATCAGCGCGTGACTGTGAGATTACAATGCTGTTAGCTTTCGATCCGCCCATTGCGACAGCTAGTCTTCTGCACTAGGGTCGCCCGCAAAAATAACTGCTTCGTGCTCCCGCTGCGAAGCAATAGCGGAGACCCTGCGTCTTGTTTCACACCTTTTTCCCTAAGCCCAAGATTCTTCTCCTAAGTGCAATAGTCTGGGCGATCGTAGTGATTGCTTTCTGGTACATCTATTGGAAGTGGCTTGGCGCCCAACTCGGCATGCCGCCTATGGATGAAGAGGCTAAACCGGTCGGTCTGAGCTACTTCATAACTCCGGATTCGCGTTGGTACTATTCATATTTTGTCTTTTCGATTGCCGCCTTTTGCGCATTCTGGCAGTTTTATGGGCGTGAATGCGAATGGCGAGGATGGTCTCTTTGGGGAACAGCCTTTATTCTTATAGTTATGAATTTTAACGTAGATGTATCTCTCGCTTTAAATCGTTGGCGCCGCCCGTTTTATGATTTAGTGCAACAGGCGCTCAGCAAACCAGGCATAAAAACGGTCGATCCGTGGCAATTTTACGACCTTCTTCTAGTTTTTCTCCAAATAGCAAGCGTATACATTGTTGTCATTGTAATATTACTTTTCTTCGTAAGCCATTACGTCTTTAGATGGCGCACGGCGATGAGCAACTATTATATCAGTTTGTGGCCCCGCGTGCGCCACATCGAAGGTGCAAGCCAGCGAGTCCAGGAAGATACTCGCGATTTCGCCAGCTATGTGGAGGATTTAGGGACTAGCTTCGTAACCTCATTCATGACACTGGTCGCATTTTTGCCATTGCTTTATCAGTTGGAGAAATACGTCAAGGAATGGCCATTCATTGGCCAAGTTTGGCATCCGCTTATTCTGGCATCAATACTCTGGTCGGTATTTGGTACTCTCCTTCTTTGGCTGTTTGGTATTCGCCTGCCAGGCCTCGAATTCCAAAACCAAAGGGTAGAGGCAGCGTTTCGGAAGGAACTAGTCTACGGTGAAGATCACCACGATCGCGCGCAACCTCCGACGGTGAAAAATCTATATGACAACGTTAGGAAAAGCTATTTTCGTCTCTTCGGAAACTATCTATATTTCAACGTGGCGCGGTATCTCTACATTCAAACCGACGCAATATTCATATCTTTTCTACTGGTTCCATCATTGTCGGCTGCTGCATTCGGCTTTGGTATCATGCAGCAGATCACGTCCGCATTTGGAGACGTATCTAACTCTTTTCAATATTTGGTGAACTCCTGGACGGACATTATCAAACTGATTTCAGTTCAGAAACGCCTTAAGGCATTTGAAGCGCAGATTCGGGATGAGCCCCTGCCAAGCCTCGATCAAAAATTTATCGAGGCACAACAAGCTGACATAAATCCTGACGGATCCACAGCAGAGGCTATCTAAGCGAAAGCCTGACCTCACATCAGAAGGCGGACCCATCCGCCTTCTTGCCCATCATCTCCATCGCCTGCGCGTAGTTCACGCAAGCGACATCGGGCTTGCCGCAGGTCTCAGTGAGGAACGCATCCAGCGCGTTCCAATAAGCCCCTCCATTCATTTCGACGAAATGGAAGCCGAGTTGCAGCGGAACGCGCGCGCCATTGTACTGCTCATTGAACGCATTGCGGAAAGCGGCGAGCGCACGCGTCTCGAATTCCTTCTCGTGCTCCGGCTCTTCCTTCGCCTTCGAATGGCGAGCGAACATGTTGTAGTCCATGCCGATGATCAGTTTGCCCTCCGGCCCCTCGGGAATGCGCGGCAGCGCAAAGCGCGTCAGGCCGCCCTCGACGACCGGCTCGGCCGGTCCCTTGGAGACGAGGCTGGCATCATAACGGAAGCCATGCGCTTTCAGTGCCGGCACCAGGCTCATCCCATAGGAGAGATAGGGCACGCGGAAGCCGATAATGTCGTGATTGACGAAGGCCGCCCAGTCCTTCGGTTCATTAGCGGCATCGTCATTGGCCTTCCAGGCATTCAGGAGGGTTTTGGTGAAATCGTCGAATTCCTGCGTCCAATCCGCCTTCGACCAGTCGCGGCCATCGAAATGGCCGCAGGCATGTGAGCCGATATCTTGGCCTGACAGATGCGCCGCCCAGATATAGCCGAGCCGTTCGCGCACTTCTTCCTTCGTCTGGGCGAAGCCGGTGTTGGAGCGCCCGCGCTTCTGATGCGGCCCTTGATAGACATGCCGCTCGTCCGGGCTCATCAGATAGGTGCAGGAGAGGAAATAGGTGAATTTCGCGCCGGTCTTTTCCGAGAGTTTTTGCGATCGGACCCAGAGCTTGTTGTCATGCGCTCCATCGAACGAAATGATGACAAGCTGTTTGGGTTTTTCTTTGGCCTGGACAGTAATGGCGGATGCGGCGAGAAGCGAAAGGGCGGTGGAAAGAAGAAGGCGCATGATCGACCGGCTTGATTGCGGAAGCCGCTGACTCTCAAGCGAAATTACGGAGATTTGATGTTTGCGCCTTCAATCTTCGTTGCCTTGATCCTCGCGCACGTGATCAGCATAGAAGGCGTCACAATCACGCCTCCTTGGAGAGTGTTCGGATCAAGGCAAGCGACGAGCCGCGTTCAAATCCGTGCGCAGAAAGCGTCCAGCGCCGATAGCGAGATCGACCTGCCACTGAGCTTCGGTTTGAAGCCGGGCATTTCGAGCTGTTCTTTGAGCGTGATCGTGGTGGGAATCGAATATGTCTGTGGCTGCCGCGTCAGGTTGAAGACGAACAGCAGGCCCTCGTCGCCCTTCCTGCGGGTGAAGACGAGCAAATCCTGATTGACCTGCAGCAGTGCGAAGTCACCACTCACCATCGCCGCATGTGCGTTGCGGAAGGCAAGCGTGTCGCGATAGTGCGTCAGCACCGAGTCCGGCAGGCCCTCCTGCCGGTCGACAGCCAGCGGCAGATGCGCCTTCGGTACCGGCAGCCAGGGCTTGGCAGTGGTAAAGCCGGCATTCGGCTTGTCTGCCTCCCAGACCATCGGCGTGCGGCATCCATCGCGACCCTTGAAAGCCGGCCAGAACCGGATGCCATAGGGATCGCGCAGATCTTCGAAGGCGAGTTCTGCTTCCGTCAACCCGAGCTCTTCACCCTCGTAGAGGCAGAGCGAGCCGCGCAGCGAGGCGATCACCGTGAGAGCGATCTTGGCGATATGAACGGGATCGTCGCCCGGCTGCGTGAAACGGCTGACATGGCGCACGACATCATGGTTGGAGAATGCCCAGCAGATCCAGCCGGTCGGCGCCTGCGTCTCGACCCCCACCACGCATTTGCGAATATGGGTGGCGGAGAAATCCGGTGACAGCAGGTCGAAGGTGTAGCACATCTGCAGCTTGTCGCCGTCGGACGTGTAGGCTGCAACGGTCGACAGAGAGCGATAGCCATCGCCGACCTCGCCCACCGCCGCGCGGTCCGAATACTGATCGAGCAGCGACCGGAAGCGCTTGAGGAAGCCGATATTCTCCGGACGCGTCTTGTCGTAGAGGTGATCCTGGAAGCTGTAGGGGTTGGTATCAGGCGCATCGGCCGAGCCTTCGATGCGCGGCACCGGTGGATTGTCGCGCAGTTCCTTGTCGCAGAAATAGTAGTTGACCGTATCGAGCCGGAATCCGTCGACATCCCGGTCCAGCCAGAACTTGACCGTGGCCAGCACGGCGTCCTGGACTTCCTTATTGTGGAAATTGAGGTCCGGTTGCGAGGTGAGGAAATTGTGCTGGTAATATTGGCGCCGCACGCCGTCCCATTCCCAGCCCGGTCCGCCGAAGATCGACAGCCAGTTATTCGGCGCTGTGCCGTCCGGCTTCGGATCGGCCCAGACATACCAATCCGCCTTCTCGTTGTCGCGGCTCTTCCGGCTTTCCTTGAACCAGGGATGCTGGTCGGACGTGTGCGAGATGACCTGGTCGATCATCACCTTCAGGCCCAAGCGATGTGCCTCGGCGACAACGGCGTCGAAATCTTCGAGCGTGCCGAACATCGGATCGACATCGCAATAGTCCGACACGTCATAACCCATGTCCGCCATCGGCGATTTGAAGAACGGCGACAGCCAGATGGCGTCGACGCCCAACGATGCGACATGCGGCAGGCGCTCCGCGATCCCCTTGAGCGTGCCGATGCCGGTTCCGTTGGAGTCCTGAAAGGAGCGAGGGTAGATCTGGTAGATCACTGCACCGCGCCACCAATCGGGATTGGATTTCTGCGCGCGGCTCGCCTTGCTCATATTTCTCTCCCATCAGGCTGAGGAATGCTATTCCAACCCTTTACCGGGCCGAAGCGATTCCGTAAACCGACGAAACCGAATTGCCAGCCGTCCCGCCCCGGAGTTTTCCATGCCTGTTTTCCTGTCCATCGGCGAATGCATGATCGAGCTTGCCAGTCTCGGTGGCGACACGATGCGAAAGGGCTTTGCCGGCGACACGTTCAACACCGCCTGGTATGCGCATGCATTCCTGCCGGAAAGCTGGAAAACGGCCTATTTCACCGCCCTCGGCGACGACCGGGCCTCCGGCGAAATGCTCGAATTCATGGCGGGCGCCGGCATCGATAGCGGCTATATCCGCCGCATTCCCGGCCTCAGCCCAGGCCTCTACATGATCCATCTCGACAAAGGCGAGCGCTCGTTCAGCTATTGGCGCAGCGCCTCTGCGGCCAAACGTCTCGCCGACGACCGGATGGCGCTGACGAGGGCAATGGATGACGCGGAGGTCATCTATTTCTCCGGCATCACGCTGGCGATCCTCGCGCCCGAAGCGCGCCAGACGCTGCTCTCGGTCGCCGCCGAACACAAGGCCAAAGGCAAGATCGTCGCCTTCGACCCGAACATCCGGCCCCGGCTCTGGGCAAGCAGGGAGGAGATGTTGGCCGCGATCTCCGACGGCGCCTGCGCCGCCTCGATCGTCATGCCCGGCTTCGATGATGAGGCCGCGCATTTCGGCGATGGCTCGGTCGAGGCGACGGCTCGCCGCTATCGCGCGCTCGGCGCCGGCACTGTCGTGGTCAAGGATGGCGCCAAGGGTGCCACGATCGCCACCGAAAGCGGGTTCACCCACGTCCCGGCCTTCCCGGTCATTGACGTCGTCGATACGACATCGGCCGGCGACAGCTTTAATGGCGGCTATCTCGCCCGGCTCGCAGCGGGCGATGCGCCCGAAGTCGCAGCGGCTTTTGCCGCGCGTGTCGCCGCCGCCGTCATCGGCCATCCCGGTGCGCTGATCGCCCGTGAAAATCTCGGCCTTTGACGTCATACGCCTGTAACAAAATCATTAGAAAAGCATCGCCAGACCGGCCCGCCAGCTGACTCGGGCCACGTTGCGGGGCGAGATGGCCAGAATTACGATTGTCACGGATGCGTGGCATCCGCAGGTGAACGGAGTCGTGCGCTCCCTCGAAAGCACGATCGACGAAATGCGTCGTCTCAACCACGAGATCATGCTGGTAACTCCGGACCGCTTCTATAACGTTCCGTTGCCCTCTTATCCGGAAATCCGCATCGCGCTGACGCGCTACGGCACGGTGGAGCGCGAAATCGACAAGTTCCAGCCTTCCTTCGTACATATCGCCACCGAGGGGCCGCTTGGCTATTATGCACGCAAATGGTGCCTGAAGCGGCGCATGCCGTTCTCGACCAGCTATCACACCCGTTTCCCGGAATATGTGTCCGCGCGCCTGCCGCTGCCGCAGAGCATGCTCTACGGCATCGTGCGCCGCTTCCACAATGCCGGCAATGTCTGCATGGTCGCAACCCAGAGCCTTGAGAGCGAACTGTCGAACCGCGGCTTCCGCAACCTGAAACGCTGGTCACGCGGCATCGATCACAGCCTTTATGTGCCGCAGCCGCTGATCGAACAGCCATTCGGCCTGCCCCGGCCGATTTTCATGCAGGTCGGGCGCGTCGCGGTCGAGAAGAACATTCCCGCTTTCTTCGATCTGCAACTGCCCGGCAGCAAGGTCATGGTCGGCGATGGTCCTGACCGCGAGAAGCTGCAAAAAGCCTATCCGGACGTGCATTTCACCGGCGCGAAGTTCGGCGAGGAACTGGCAGCGCACTATGCCCAGGCCGATGTCTTCGTCTTTCCGTCGAGGACCGACACGTTCGGCAACGTCATCCTGGAAGCGCTCGCCTGCGGCGTGCCGGTGGCCGCCTATCCGGTGACCGGCCCGGCCGACATTCTCGGCGGCCATGCCGACGCCGGCGCATTGCACGAAGACCTGCGGCAAGCCTGCCTGACGGCGCTCACCTGCTCGCGCATCGCTGCCCGCGAGCTGGCCGAGACCTTTACATGGGAAGCCGCCACCCACCAGTTCCTGAAAAACATCATGCTCGCCAATGGCGTGCAGATGGCGGCTGAATAGCGTTTTCTATCGTTCAAGCTTCGACAAGCGTTCTTGTCGGGCTATTCTGGCGACTGAACGCGCCGCAAAGACTACCGATGCTTCTTCGCCTTGTGTTCGAACGGATTGACCGTGCCGCGGTAGGAAATCCGGATCGGCACGCCGATCAGCCCGAAATCATCGCGCAAGCCATTGATCAGATAGCGCGTATAGCTCTCCGGCAGTGCCTCCGGCCGCGAGCAGGAGATGATGAAGCCCGGCGGACGCGCCTTCACCTGTGTCATATATTTGAGCTTGACGCGGCGGCCGGAAACGGCCGGTGGCGGATGGCCCTGGGTCTGGAATTCGAGCCAGCGGTTGAGCTTGGCGGTGGAGACGCGCTTGTTCCAGATTTTGTCGGTGTCGACAACGGCCTGCATCAGCCGGTCGAGCCCCTCGCCTGTCTGGCCGGAAACGGTGACGGCGCGCACGCCGCGGATCTGCGGCAGCAGCCGGTCGGTCTTTTCGCGCAGGTCGGCAAGCACCTTCTGCCGGTCCTCGATCAGGTCCCACTTGTTGAAGGCGAGCACCACGGCACGGCCTTCTCGGACAGCGAAATCGACGATATGCAGATCCTGCTTTTCGAACGGGATGGTGGCGTCGAAGACGATGATCACCGTTTCGGCGAAACGCACGGCGCGTAGCGCATCGGCGACCGAAAGCTTTTCAAGCTTTTCCGTCACCTTGGCGCGACGGCGCATGCCGGCGGTGTCGAACATTTTCACCGTGCGGCCACGCCAATCCCATTCGACCGAGATAGAATCGCGGGTGATGCCGGCCTCCGGGCCGGTCAGCAGACGGTCCTCGCCGAGGAAGCGGTTGATCAGCGTCGACTTGCCGGCATTCGGACGGCCGACGACAGCAATGCGCAGCGGCTTGGTCTCGTCGTAGACCGGCTCGATCTCTTCGCCGTTCTCATCGAGTTCCGGTTCGGCCGCCAGCGCCACGTTGGTTTCGGCGACGTCCTCGTCCTCGAAGGCCTTGTCTTCGCCGATCGCCGCGACGATCGCGTCGCGCAGGTCGAGCATGCCTTCGCCGTGCTCGGCGGAGATCGGGCAAGGCTCGCCGAGCCCCAGCGAATAGGCATCGTAGAAGCCAGCATCGGAGCCGCGAGCTTCGGACTTGTTGGCGACCAGCACAACGGGCTTGCCGCGCCGCCGCAGCATTTCGCCGAGCGTGTTGTCGAGCGGCGTCAGACCCATCTTGGCGTCGACAACGAAAAGCGAGAGGTCCGCTTCGTCGATCGCCGCTTCCGTCTGCGCCCGCATGCGGCCTTCGAGCGTATCCTCGTGCGCCTCTTCGAGGCCGGCGGTGTCGATGATGCGGAATTTCAGGTCGACGAGCTTGGCGTCGCCCGGCCGACGATCGCGGGTCACGCCCGGCGTGTCGTCGACGAGCGCCAGCTTCTTGCCGACCAGCCGGTTGAACAGCGTCGACTTGCCGACATTGGGGCGCCCGACAATAGCCACGGTAAAGGTCATGAAGCGCTCCGGGTCGTCAAAAAGGGCTGCGGCCGTCAAGTGGTCGACAGCTTGCCGCTGGCTGTGATGAGGGCGAGCATGATGCGGGCACGCTGCGCGGCACCGTTCGGCGCCTCCGCATCGTCGACGATCAGTTGGAACCAGTCGCGCGCCTTGGCGTAGTCGCCAGCCTTCCAGGCGGCGAGGCCGAGCACTTCGCGAGCGCTGTGGCGCACAGCCGACGACGGCACGGCGAGTTCCTCGACCTGCTTGGCGACCTGGTCATAGTTGCCGGTGTCGACCAGCAGCCAAGCCGCGCGCAACCGCGCGGCATTGCGCACCGCGGTCGGAACGGCCTCATCGCCACCGAGGGCGGAGAAGTCGGAGACCGCCGCGGCGGTATCGCCCTTTTCGGCCTTCAGCGCCGCCAGCCGCAGGCGGGCGAGCACCGGATAAGAGCCGAAACCGTCCTTGGTGAGCAGTTCCAGTTCCTTGGTCGCCTGATCCTTGCGGTTCTGGTCGGCATCCTTGAGCGCCGAGAGGAACCGGTCGCCCGAGGCCGAAGCCTGCGAACCCTGCCACCACTGATAAAGCGAAGAGCCCGCCACGCCAAGCACGACGACGACGGCAGCGCCGATGATGATCGGCCCAAACCGCTTCCAGATGTTCTTCATCTGCTCGGAACGCAGTTCTTCGTTCACCTCGCGGATGAAGCTGTCATTGTCATTCATCATTGTCATGGCATGTTCCGTCGCAACGCGGGCACCTATCGAGTGGAATTGCCGCTTCTACCCGATTTTGTGGTCAATGTAAGGGGGAAATCCCAGAATCTCACATGACCATGATCGGCAGCCCGATCAGCCATTGATGCAGCTTCCAGAAGAACAGTCCGTAAAGCATGACGCCGATGGCAATCGCCGCGAGGTCATAGGTCCAGGACTGATAGCGACGTTCGGCAATCTCGCCATTGCGGGCGCGGCGTTTGTAGGAAATCCGCATGATCACACCCCAGGCGAGGAAGGATGCAAACAGGATCACCTCGGCTGTCCCGCCATTGGCGAGCAGATGGGCAAATGCCCAGATCTTCACGCCCAACACCTGAGGATGCTTCGCATAGGTGCCGATATAGCCCGACGGCAGGAAGCCGGCGGCGAAGACGATGAATGCGATCAGCATCAGCAGCAGCGTGATATGGCGCAGGAAGATCGGCGGATCATAGAGCATGCCCGTCTCCTGACGGGCGATGCCGAAACCGTAGATCAAGAGACAGAGCGACAGAATGACCGCCACCGAATAGACGCCGCGATAGGGGCCATCGCCCAGGGCGGCGATCATGCGCAGGCGCATGCCAGGCGCCACGACCCGAACGAGATGGATGCCGAGAAAAAGAACCAGTCCGATGATGAAAAGCGCCATGCCTTGCCCCCTGCCGATCAGACCTGACTTCTATCGTGAAGCAGACTGGAATTCCAGCGGCGCCGCGATGCCTCAGGCGAGATAGAGGGTGGCGCCCGGCGCATGAAAATCATGCGCGGCCCATTGGTGGATCTTCTGTTCCAACCGTTCAGGCGTGACCGGCTTGGCGATATGGTCATTCATGCCGGCCTCAATGCACTGGCCAGCGTCGCCTTCCTGTGAATGGCTGACAATCCCGACGATTGGCGTGTGCTGCCCGGTCATCGCCTCGATCGCCCGGATCATCCGCGTCGCCTCGAAACCGTCGAGCACCGGCATGCGGGTATCCATGAGTATGATCGCCGGCGTTGCGCGCTGCCAGGCGCTGACCGCCGCCTCGCCATTATTGACCAATAGATACGGCATCCCGGCGGTTTCCAGGATCTGCGAGAAGAATATCTGGTTGACCTCGTTATCCTCGGCGAGCAGCACATAGGGCCGGTCGGCAATTGCCGCCTTGCCCGGCCGCGATGCCGGTGCTTCGGCCGATGCCACAGCCGGCTCGCGTTCCATCACGTCGCTCATCGCCTGCAACGGCAGGCTGACGACAGTCTGCTTTGGCAGTGCGGCATCGGCGCGGGCCGAGCGGATGACGTCGACCAAAGTGTTCCTGAGCAAATGGATGCGAATTGGCTTGGCAAGATAGGCCTCGATCCGGATACCGGCGACCGTCTTCTCGCAGGCCGCTATGTCCTGCGCAGTCATCAGGATGACGGCGATCGCCTCGAAGCGCGGGTCGTTGCGGATGCGATGCGCCATCTCGGCACCGGACACATGCGGCATCTGGCAATCGATCACCACAGCGTCGACCTGCACGCCATTGGCCGCGGCCTCATCGAGAATGGAGAGCGCCGTCGCCGCATCGGCGGCGCCCACGCATTCGAAACCCCACTCGCCGGCATGGCTGATCAGATGCTCACGCGCGATCGTGTGATCGTCGACGAAGAGCACGCGGGCACCTTCCAAATTCGCCGGCAGCGATTTCGGCCGGCTGTGTTCGGCGGCGACCTGGACCGGAATCGTAAAGGTGAAGACGGAGCCCCTGCCTTCGGAACTGTGCACTGAAATGGCGCCGCCCTGGATGGCGGCAAGCCGCTGCGCGATCGCCAGGCCCAGTCCCGACCCTTCCCGGCGATTGCCCGACATTTCCAGTTGCGAGAATTTTTCGAAGATCGATTTCAGTTTCTCCGCCGGGATACCAACGCCTGTGTCCTCGACCACCACAGTGAGGATAGCCTGGCCCGCCTGATCGAGGGTCGCACCGATGCTGACGGAGATAAAACCCTGTTCGGTGAATTTCACCGCATTGCCGATCAGGTTGGTGAGGATCTGCCGGAAGCGGCCTGCATCTCCCATGATCATGTCTGGGGTGTCGCCGGAGCGCTTGACCAAAAGCTCGACATCCTTCTCGGATGCCTTCGGCGCGTAGAGCGAGGCGACATCCTCCAGCGCTTCGGCAGGGTCAAACGGCGCATAGCGAAGCTGCATGTGCCCGGCATCGAGCTTGGAAAAGTCGAGGATGTCGTTGATGATGGTGAGCAGCGCATGCCCCGACTTCATGATGATTTCGAGGAAGGCCTTCTGTCTCGTGTCGAGTTGCGACTTCGCCAGCAATTCGGCCATGCCGAGAATGCCGTTCATCGGCGTGCGGATTTCCAGGCTCATATTGGCGAGGAATTCCGATTTCGCCCGGTCGGCCGCCTCTGCCCGGGCAATCAGCCGCTTGAGTTCGGCCTCACGGCGCATCGTCGTCGTCTGGTCGCTGCAGAGGATGACGCTCTGGCCGTCCTCGCGCGTGCGCATTTCGAGATGCACCCAGCGTTCGTCGTTGAGCGGGAAATTATAGGAGACATCCTTCCTCGCCGCTATCGCCTCGCGGAAGCGGGCAACGCCGTCGGCGATCGTCGGCTCGTCATTCTGCACGTTCTGCAGCGACGTGGCGCGGAAAACATCTTCCCAGCGGCCACCTGAAACGAGAAGCTCGATCGGAACGTTGAGGACATTGGCGAGACCGGGATTGGCAAAGACGATGTCTTCGCCTTCAATCACCATCAGTCCTTCCGGCATGGTGTCGGTGGCGCTGCGCACGAGGCGATGGGCACGATCGGCCATCTCCCGTGTCTTCGCGACCTCGACGTCGCGCCGGCGGAGTTCGGTCACGTCTACGTAGCACAGCAGGAACTTGCCGCCGGAAAGCTGGATGCCCGAATAGAGTGTCACGGTACCGTCAGGAGAAACGACCTCCCGCGCCAGGACGGTCCCGGAGCGGATTTCATCCAAGCGGCTCCGGCAATAGCTCTCGAGTTCCTCGAATCCCGTGGGCTGGTTGTCCGCGTGACGATAATAATTCGTCAGGAGGTCCGCGAAGGAGCGCCCGACGAGGTCGCCGTCCCAATGCTCTTCATTCCTGCCCCATATCTGCTTGCGATAGGCTTCATTGACCAGCAGAATGTTCAAATCCTTGTCGAGTACGATCAACCCGACATCGACGCTCGACACGATGTTCTCGAAATCCTGGCGAACGGCTTCGGCCTTGCTGTTGGCCTCCTGCAACAGGATTTCGCGCTGCCGGATCGGCGATATATCCGTCAACGTGCCCACGACATAGGGCGTGTTGTTTTCGGTGATCAGGCGGCCGGTCTTGACGATCGTTCTGATGATCCGGCCGCCCGCAACCGGTGTCTCCTCTTCCCGCTCATATTCCTTGCCATTGACCAGCGTGTTGTTATTGGCCAGCCACACCTCTTCGGCATAATCGCCAAGCAATTCAGCCTCGGTCGTGCCGATCAACTGGTCGAACGAGCGGCCGAACAGATTGACATAGGCTCGGTTGATGAAGGCTAGTTTTTGGTCGGGTCCACGCGCAAAGGCTGCGACCGGCAACCGGTCGAGAAGTTCGCGATACAGGCTCGCTTCCTCGATACGCTGCTTGAGCAGATTCTCCTGGCGCTTGAAGTCCGTGACATCGACGCGCAGGCCGATGAATGTGCCGTCCGGAAGGCGCCGGTTGATGCACTGAACCCACCTGCCATCGGAGAGCGGCATGAGATCGACGCTATGCGGCAGTCGCTGGGCTTCGATCCGTTCATCGACCCATCGGTCCCAGGTCTGGCCATTTATCTCAGCATCATCTGGGTGGGCACGGCGCCAATCCTCGGCAAGCCTTGTCAGGACGTCGCGCAGCGACATGCCCAACTGAAGCTCGCCGATCAGCGGCACATAGAATTCCCGAAGCTTCTCATTGAAATAAATGAGCTTGTCATTTTCGTCATAGATGCAGACACCGACGACCAGGCTCTCGATGAGATGTTCGGCCAGTTCGCCGCTCATTTTGCTGGCGCCATTCATCCTGTTCGACGATATGGCTGCGGGCTTGCCGTTGCCGGCCTCCGCCCGCTCGGTCAAGCGCATGGCCTCGCGCGGCAGGCCGGGACCCTGGCCATCAGCCATGCGCATCTCACCAAAGATGCAATAGAGAAATGTCTGGCCGTCTGAGAGCGTGAAGCGCTCCATCTCGACCCGGAAACGGCCCTTGCCGAACGGGTCGACGAAACCCGTCTTCTGGTCCTCGCCGAACACCAGGCAGGCGCGCTCCTTGTCCTCGCTATCGAGCAGGGCTTCGAGTTCCGTGCTTTCGCCGGTCGTACCGATCAGGTCGGAAGGCTGGAGATTGAAGAGCTGGGCAAAGGCGTCATTGACTGCGACATAGACCAGTTCGCTGTTCTTGATGAAGGCAGGCATGCTGAGATCGGAAATTCGATCGCAGATCTTATCCAGCAAAGGATCGCGGTAGTAAATCAAGAAACTCTCCCGCAATGCAGGCGCGCGTGGTCGGTCTACCGAACTTAGCATTGCTCACTTAACCAGCGGTTAACCATACAAAGCTTGCTCGAAAATAGCTCTGGGCCGCGAATCCGAGGCTGACGCAGGCAGGATAGAACCTAGCCTTTTCGCGGCAATGATTTTAGCTCGTGTGTCGCTTTTGATCGGCCTGGACAAATGCCGATTTTGCTATGATTATGTCTATACAAATCGAGATCAGGCGAGCAGCAGATGAGCACTGAGGGTACACAGGCCGCGACCATCCATGAAGAGAATGTTGGCGATGGCGGCCGTCGCCGCCGCTCGGGCGGTCGTGGCGCCGAGCGCGTGCGCAAGGCGGGTGGCTCCTCCTACGTCAACCTCACCAACAGCCGCCCGAAGACAGAATTGCTCTCCGCCGACCAGATCGAGGCGATCCACAATGCCTCTCTGACCGTGCTCGAAGAAATCGGCATGGACATCATGTTGCCGGAAGCCCGCGACCGTATGAAGGCCGCCGGCGCCCATGTCACGCCCGGCAAGGAGCGCGTCCGCTTCGACCGTGGCCTGATCATGGAAATGATCGCCTCGGTGCCGAAGCAGTTCACGCTGCATTCGCGCAACCCGGCTCGCAATATTGAGATGGGCGGCAACAATCTCGCCTTCGCCTCGGTCGCCTCAGCCCCCTTCGTCTCCGACCTTCAAGGCGGACGCCGCACCGGCAACCAGAAGGACTATCGCGACTTGCTGCGCCTGTCGCAGGCCTATGACGTCATTCATGCCACCGGCGGCTATCCGGTCGAGCCGGTCGACATTCACGCCTCCGTGCGCCATCTCGACTGCGTCTCGGACCTGATCAAACTGACGGACAAGCCGTTCCACGCCTATTCGCTGGGTAAGCAACGCAACACCGACGCCATCGAAATGGCCCGCATCGGCCGCGGCATCAGCATGGAGCAGATGGAACGCGAACCGTCGCTGTTCACCATTATCAATTCTTCTTCGCCGCTGCGCCTCGACGGCCCGATGCTGCAGGGCATTATCGAAATGTCCTCGACAGGCCAGGCCGTCATCCTCACACCCTTCACGCTGGCCGGCGCCATGGCTCCGGTGACCGTGGCAGGCGCGCTGGTGCAGCAGAATGCCGAGGCGCTCTGCGGCATCGCCTTCACCCAGATGGTGCGCAAGGGCGCGCCGGCCGGCTATGGCGGCTTCACCTCCAATGTCGACATGAAGACCGGCGCCCCGGCCTTCGGTACGCCGGAATATATGAAAGCGGTGATCGCCGGCGGCCAACTCGCCCGCCGCTACGGCTTCCCCTACCGCACCTCCAACACCAATGCCGCCAACACGGTCGATGCCCAGGCGGCCTATGAATCCGTCTTCTCGCTCTGGGGCGTGATCGAAGGCGGCGGCAATTTCATCATGCATTCGGCCGGCTGGACCGAAGGCGGCCTGACTGCCTCTTTCGAAAAATTCATCCTCGACATCGACCTCTTGCAGATGATTGCCGAGTTCCTCCGCCCGCTCGACGTCTCCGACGATGCGCTGGCGCTGGACGCCATCCGCGACGTTGGCCCCGGCGGCCATTTCTTCGGCACGGCGCACACGCTGGCGCGCTACGAGAACGCTTTCTATTCGCCGATCATCTCCGACTGGCGCAACAATGAGACCTGGGTCGAAGCCGGCAGCCCGACCGCCTTCGAACGCGCCAACAAGGTCTATAAGGAAACGCTTGCCCATTACGAGCGCCCGCCGATCGATCCCGCGGTTGAGGAAGAACTCGACGCCTTCGTCGCCAAGCGCAAAGCTGAAGGTGGCGTGCCGACCGACTTCTGATCGCCACTGCCAGTTTTTGTCACCATCTGGCGCTATGGTTACATCAGCCATAGAGGAGAGACGTGATGAGACTGAGAGGCAGTTGCCATTGCGGCGCGACGCGATTCGAAGTCACCGAAGTGCCGCGAACCCTGACCCGCTGCACCTGCAGCATCTGCACAAAGCGCGGAACGCTCTGGGCGTACTATACGCCGGAGCAGTTCTCCCTGCTGACGCCGACGGAAAATTCGGCCCCCGACCGCCGGCGAACGGAGGCCATCCGGCTCAACTCGTGCCCGAAATGTGGCTGCGGCGCTTATACCGAGATGCCGGACTGGGTGGACGGCGAGCCGGATTTCGACCATCCGCGGATTGCGGTCAATGCGCGGCTTTTCGATGCTTTCGACATTGATCGCGTGCCGGTCACCGTTATTGATGGCAAGAGCCTGTGGTAAGTTGATTTGAGCGCCGGATGATCGAGCCGGCGGTCAGAAGACTGCATTGCACGAAATAACATGGAGGCTGGTATAATGCTCAAGGGAAGCTGCCATTGCGGCGCCACCAAGTTCGAAGTCACGGAAGCGCCCTCCTCTGTGACCCGCTGCACCTGCAGCATCTGCTCCAAGCGCGGCGCGCTCTGGGCTTATTATCCAACCGATCAGTTCAACCTTCTGACCTCACGCGACGAGGTCGCCACCTATCGTTGGCAGACCAAGCTCGTCGCCCATAACTTCTGCCCGAACTGCGGCTGCACGACCTTTACCGAGTCGCCGGATTGGTCTACCGGCGAGCCGAACTTCGAAAACCTGCGGGTTGCGGTCAACGCCCGCATCTTCGACGATTTCGACCTCGACGCGGTGCCGGTCACCGTCATCGACGGCAAGAATCTCTGGTAAGGTTTATTTCGCAACTGCGAACAGAGCCCCTTGACTTTTCAAGGCAAATAAACGACATGAGCGGCAGCTTTCCCCTCGAAGGGCGCCGCGTGAGCTGCCCGTGCGATGATGGACGTCGCCAGTTGAAGAGGTCGAAGCGCGGTTTGTGAGCACCCTTATACAGAGTGCGAATGCGCCGGAAAGCTTAATCCAGAAACATGCAAGTTCCCATTTCACGCGGGGTTCTTGGGCCAGACGAACCGGAAGGCAATGATGCTCTTCCGGCGGACCCGTTTGGCACCCCGAAAGGTAGTCCAATAGTGACCAGCTTTGAAACGCTCGGCCTCTCTCAATATCTGTTGAACACGCTCTCAGCCAATAGCTTCGAGACGCCAACCCCCATCCAGGCGCAAGCCATCCCGCATCTCCTCGAAGGCCGCGACCTGATCGGTCTCGCCCAGACCGGCACCGGCAAGACACTCGGCTTCGGCCTGCCGATCATCGCCCGCCTGATCAAGGAAGGCGCGAGCCCCGATCCGAAATCCTGCCGCGCCCTTATCCTTGCCCCTACCCGCGAACTGGTAAACCAGATCGCTGAAAGCCTGAAGGTCTTCACGCGCAAATCGCCGCTCAAGATCACCACAGTGGTGGGTGGGGCGTCGATCAATGTCCAGTCGAAAATACTCGAAAAGGGCATCGACATCCTCGTCGCCACGCCGGGTCGCCTGCTCGACCTCTGCGACCGCAGGGCACTCAACCTCACCGCCACCCGTTATCTCGTGCTCGATGAGGCCGACCAGATGCTCGACCTCGGCTTCATTCACGACCTGAAGAAGATCGTGAAAATGGTGCCGAAGCGTCGCCAGACCATGCTCTTCTCCGCCACCATGCCGCAGGCGATCGCCGAACTGGCTCAGGATTACCTGACCGATCCGGTCGAAGTCGCCGTCACCCCCCCGGGCAAGACCGCCGACAAGGTCGAGCAGCGCGTCCACTTCGTGCTCGGCCGCGACCACAAGTCGCAACTCCTCAAGGACGAGCTCAAGAAGAATGCCGACGGCCTGTCGCTGGTGTTCTGCAAGACCAAGCATGGCGCCGAGAAACTGATGAAGCATCTCGACCACACCGGCCTCAACGTCGCCTCCATCCACGGCAACAAGAGCCAGGGTCAGCGCGACCGCGCGCTCAAAGGTTTCCGTGACGGTGATATCCAAATCCTCGTCGCGACCGACGTCGCCGCGCGCGGCATCGACGTTCCCGGTATCAGCTATGTCTATAACTACGACCTGCCGCACGTGCCGGACACCTATGTCCACCGCATCGGCCGCACCGCCCGCGCCGGCCGCGACGGTGTCGCCATCGCCTTCTGCGGTCCTGAGGATATCAAGCTGCTCTATGACATCGAGAAGCTTTTGGGCATGCCGATCCCCGTGGCCTCCGGCGAACGGCCGGGTTGGCAGGGCAAGCAGAAAGCCGTCGGCGGCGAAGGCCATCGCGGCCGTCGTCCCGACAGCCGCGGCCCGCGCGAAGAGCGCGAGCAACAGCAACAGCGCGTCGCCGACAAGCAGGAAAACGTGCGCCAGGAACAGGAAAATCGCCAACGCGGCGAAGACCGACGCCCACGCCTGCAATCGAGCTTTGCCGAGGTCGAGGAATTGTCCGGCGGCGAGTTCCGGCCGGTTCGCAGTGAGCGCCGTGATGACGAACGGCGAGACCACCGCGGCAATGGCGGCCAACGTCATCAGCACCAGGGCAATCGTCCCGCACGCGGCGAACAGCAGCCTCGTGGCGAACGGCCCGCACGTGGCCCGCGTCCCGAGCATACCGATCGTCCGGCGCATGCCCAGGCCGAACGCACCGCCCGTCCGGATCATTCCTTGCAAGCCGATCGCCCGGCGCGCGGCGAAGAGCGGCCACGTGGCGATCGTCCGCAACGCAATGACCGTCCGGCCCATGCCGACCATCGCGGCAACCGTAACCATGCCGACGCCAAGCGAAACGATGCAAACCGCCATTCGCCCGCGCGTCACGCAGGCTTTGCCGACGACCGCAATCTGGGCGGGGAAAGCTCGGCCGAAGCACGCCCGGCCCGTAAGCCGAATGCGAACGGCCAGCCGAATGCCAATGCGCGCCCCGCCAGCGGCAATAAGCCGTTCCACGGCGGCAATCGCAACGACAACCGTTCCGGCGGCAATGGCGGCCAGCGCCGCGCCGCCCGAAAGGGCTGATCGGCCCGACCGTGCCCGACTGAATGTTGCGACCCGGATCAATCCGGCCTGACGCCTCAAAAAAACCCGGAAGCTTGCTTCTGGGTTTTTCGTTGAATGAGGCGACGAAGCCGGAGCGACGAAGAGTGCAACAGATGCATATCATCGACACCGAACCGCAAATCACTCGAGCCAGACCGGCAGACGCGGGTACGGTTCGGGAATTGACGCGGCTGGCCTATGCGAAATGGGTGCCGGTTATCGGCCGGGAGCCGATCCCGATGCTCGCCGACTATGACAGTGCCGTCCGGGAACATCTGATCGACCTTCTCATGGTCGGCGACGAATACGTGGCTCTCGTCGAAATGATCGAGAATGTCGATCACCTGATGATCGAAAACCTGGCGGTGGCGCCTGGCTTCCAGGGCAGAGGCTATGGCCGCCTGCTCGCCGGTCACGCCGAAGAATGCGCGACCGCCCTCTGCTATCGGGAAATTCGGCTCTATACCAACAAGGCATTCGCCGAAAACATCCAGCTGTATTCCCACCTCGGCTATACGATCGATCGGCAGGAAGCCTATAAAGGCGGCGTCATCGTCCACATGCACAAGATGCTTTAGGCGCTCCATGGACGGGATGCTTACGCACCCATCATCACGTCATAGAGCAGCTTGATGTTCAGCCCTGCGATGAACACCGCGATCACATAGGAAACCGCGGTCAACCAGCGCGGCGACACCAGTTCACCCATCTTCGCCTTGCTTGCGGTGAACATTACCAACGGGAACACGGCGAAGGAGAGCTGCAGGCTCAGCACCACCTGCGACAGGATGAGCAGCTTGCCGGTGCCGCTCTCGCCATACCAGATGGTGACGACCGCCGCAGGCACGATGGCGATGGCGCGGGTAATCAGCCGTCTTATCCAGGGCGCCAGCTTGAACTGCAGGAAACCTTCCATGACGATCTGGCCGGCAAGCGTCGCGGTCACAGTCGAATTGACGCCGCAGGCGAGCAGCGCAATGCCGAACAGCACCGGCGCCACGGCAAAACCGAGCAGCGGCGACAGCAGCGAATGCGCCTGGCCGAGTTCGGCCACATCCGTCCGCCCCGTCGTGTGGAAGGCAGCAGCAGCGAGGATGAGGATTGCGGCATTGATCACCAGCGCGAACGTCAGCGCTATGGTGGAGTCGATTGTCGCATAGGTGAGCGCGCTCTTCTTCTCCTCGGCCGTTTCGCCGAAATCACGCGTCAGCACGATGCCGGAATGGAGATAGAGATTGTGCGGCATGACAGTGGCGCCGAGGATACCCAGCGCCAGATAGAGCATCTCGGGATTCTTCAGGATCTCAGTCGTCGGTGCGAACCCGCGGATGACCTCGCCCCAGGCAGGATCGGCCATGGCAATCTGCACGCTAAAACAGACCGCAATGACACCCAGAAGCGTCATGACGAAGGCTTCGATCCAACGAAAACCAAGCTTCTGCAGGTAAAGAATCAGGAAGACATCGAGAGCGGTGATGATCACGCCGATTTCGAGCGGAATACCGAAAATCAGGTTGAGGCCGATCGCTGTACCGATCACCTCGGCAATGTCGGTGGCGATGATCGCCAGTTCCGCCATCGCCCAGAGCACATAGGACACGGGCTTCGGGAAGGCGTCGCGGCAGGCCTGTGCCAGATCGCGGCCCGAAGCGATGGCAAGCCGCGCCGTCAGCGACTGCAGGATGACCGCGATGATATTGGAAATCATCGCAACGGAAAGCAGCGTATAGCCGAACTTGGAGCCGCCGGCCAGCGAGGTCGCCCAGTTGCCCGGATCCATATAGCCGACCGCGACCATGTAGCCTGGACCCATGAAGGCGAGCATGCGGCGGAGCCGGGATTTTCCCTTCGCGACCACGATTGTGCGGTGAACGTCGGCGAGCGGCGCGTCGCCGCGATCCGTCCTCCATCCTTGCGCACTCCAGTTCGTATTCGCGTCCATCCGGTTTCCATTCTGCTATTGAGAATTATTCTCAATATAGCTGCGGAATATCAATTGACAAGTCTCCAATGTAACTTTCGTTGCGGTTTTGCGTTTTCATCGGTCGGTGATCAGACGGGGTCGCCCGCATCGGAGAATTGCGAGGTTGCAACTGACGCTGCCATGTCTCACCATTCCCGGAGATTTCCGAGTCGCCCGGGGCGCGTATGTTTGACGTCATCAGGCAATATTGGCCTTATATTTTCTTGCCGCTCTCCGTGGCCGTCGGTGCTGTCGCGGCATCGCATGCGGTGATGACCAAGGAAGACGTGCGCGCCGCGACCGGTTGGGTGGGCGTCATCGTCTTCTCGCCGCTGATCGGCGCATTCGTTTACATGGTCGCCGGCATCAACCGCATCCGCCACACCGCGCTCGCCACGCGCCGCGCCGGATGGCGCACGCTGGAAAAACAGTCGAGCAGGCACGCGCTCGACCGCGAAACCGTCGCTGCTGAATTCGGTCGTCATTTTCGCGCACTCAACGTGCTGGGCGATACCGTCGCCCGCTTTTTAATGACCACCGGCAACGCGGTGACGCTGCTCGAAACCGGCGACGAAGCCTATGCTGAGATTTGCGCCGCCATCGACGCCGCCAAAGAGAGCATCATCCTCGAAAGCTATATCTTCGATTCCGACGAACTGGGGCAGCGCGTCGCCGACCGTCTGCTAAGCGCCCGCGATCGGGGCGTGGCCGTGCGGGTGCTGATCGACGCTGTCGGCGCCCGCTATACCGTCCCCAGCATCGTGCGCTATTTTCGCGACCACGGTCTGAACGCCCGAACCTTCAACGGCAATGTCATCGTCGGGTTGAGACTGCCCTATGCCAATCTTCGCACACACCGCAAGATCATCGTCATCGATGGCACGATCGCCTTCACCGGCGGCATGAATATCCGCAAAGGCTTCGCCCGCGAATTCACCGGAGACCACACCGCCGTCGACACGCATTTCAAGGTGATCGGCCCGGCGGTTGCCGATCTCCACGCGGTGGCGGCCGAGGACTGGCATTTTGCCTCCGGCGAGCAGATCGAGCCGGCTGTCTGCCAGTTGCCGAAGGCCGACAAGCCTGAGCCGACCTATATTCGGGTCGTTTCCTCCGGCCCCGATGCCAGCCTGGAGACAAACCACAAGATGCTGATGGGTGCTTTTTCGGTTGCCCATCATTCCATCCGCATCATGTCGCCCTATTTCCTGCCGGACCGCGAAGTGGTGAGCGCCATTGTGACAGCGGCGCAACGCGGCGTCCGCATCGACATCGTCGTGCCGCTCGAAAACAACCTTAGGCTCGTCGATTTCGCCATGACCGCCCAGTTCGACCAGGTGCTCAGGCACGGCTGCCATATCTGGCGGGTGGCCGGCACATTCAACCATTCCAAACTTTTGACCATCGATGGACAATGGTCCTATGTCGGCTCCAGCAATCTCGACCCGCGCTCGCTGCGACTGAATTTCGAAGTCGACCTCGAGATCCTCGACTGCAGCTTTGCCGCGGCGGTCGCAGAGCGCATAGATCATGCGATCGCCGCCAGCCGGGAGGTGACGTTGATCGATATCCACAAGCGGCCCTTTCCGCTCAGGCTGCTCGAAAAATTCATCTGGCTCGGCTCACCCTATTTGTGAACCGAAAGCCACGTCATAAGTTAGAGGAAAGAGGTGGCACCATGATCCTCACGGCGATCCGAAACATGCGTTCGCGGCCCTCGGCACCCAGCCAGATGCAGAAGGCGCACGGCGACCTGATCGTCGCCTCCTACAACATCCACAAATGCGTTGGCACCGACGGCAAGCGTGATCCGGACCGCATCGTCGAGGTGATCCGCGAGATCGGCCCTGACATTATCGCGCTGCAGGAGGTCGACACCCGCTTCGGTGAACGCAAGGGCCTGCTCAACCTTTCGCGGCTCGACCATGAGTGCGGCCTCGTGCCCGTACCGCTCTCCAAAACCTCGGCCGCCCATGGCTGGCATGGCAATATCGTCATGGTGCGCAAGGACATGGTCAGTGCCACGCATGAATTCCAACTGCCGGGGCTCGAGCCGCGCGGCGCGCTGCTCGCCGATATCGACCTCGACGGCGGCCCCGCGCTGCGTATCATCGCCGCCCATCTCGGCCTGTTGCGCAGATCCCGTCAGCAACAAGCCGAACGGCTGCTCGACATCATGAAGAAGCACACTGCACGGCCGACACTGCTGCTCGGCGATTTCAACGAATGGCGAATGGGAGAACAATCGCCGCTCAACTCCTTCCGCACCGCCTTCGGCGGCCTGCCGGCCGCCGTGGCCAGTTTCCCCTCCCGCCTGCCTTTCCTGGCACTGGACCGGATCATCGCTGACCGCGCCGGACTGATCGACAGCGTAGTCGTGCATGACTCGTCGCTGGCGCGGGTTGCGTCGGACCATTTGCCGATCAAGACGAAAGTATTGGGGACGGCAAGTGGCGGGTAATCGGAAGCGCGGATAGCGAATAGTTTTTTGGAGTTTGCAATAATCGCATGTCCACACGGTGGAGACCACCGACAACTAACTATTCGCTATCTAACTCAGACTGCCAGCGACCGAATTCGCTCAGAACCCAAACGCCCGCATCAATATCCGCGCAATCCAACCTTCCGGCACCAGATGACCCTCGATGGCGGTGACGCAGATGCATTCACCTTCGGGACCGACCATCGGCTGGTGGCTGGAGTCTCCATCCTCTTCCTGGATATCGCCAGGGCCATAGACGCCGCCTTCATCGCTGAAATGGCCTTTGAGAATCACGGTCAGTTCGCTGCCGTCATGTCCGTGCTGCGGCAGGCCTCTGTTCGGCCCGACACGCAGCAGAACGACCTTGTAGGCCTGATCCTCCGAGACATCGACAGTGGCAAACCGCACGCCAGGCGCCACCGTCCGCCATTTGCCGATCTTGCGTGTAGCCAAGGGCGCCGGCAGTTCGACGCCCATATCGAGGCCTGAATGGTCGCGCGGCACGAGGCGTTCTGACGCCGGCCCCGGCTCTTCCAGCCGCGCCAACATCCGCTCGAACAGGTCGGGAGTGACATCGGCCATACTCTCTGCATCGAGCAATGCGCCGCCGACGGCTTCTAGATCAGAGAGACGGTCAGCACTCTCTTCCGTCATCGCCAGGTGGGTAGCGACGACAAGCGCCGGCGCCGGGCTTAAGCGGCCGGTCGCGTAGTCCAGAAGCAGCGTGTCGCTTGCGAGATGGGTGATGGCCATGACTAACCGTCTTCCATCATCTGGCGCAGCCGCTGCAAAGCGAGCCTGACGCGCGATTTCACCGTGCCGAGCGGAATATTCAGCACCCGGGCGATTTCCACCTGCGGATTATCGGAAAAGTAGGAAAGCCGGATAACCGCTGCCTGCTCTTCGGGCAAGCGACCGAGCGCCGCACGCACCGCCGCCTCATTTTCGCGCACGATGATCTGTTGTTCGACAGACGGATCCGGATCGGGTTCATCGAGATCGCCTTCGACTGGAACAGCGACAACCTTGCCCGTGCGCCTGCGCCGATCGATACCGCAGTTGCGGGCAATGGTAAAAATCCAGGTCGACACACCGGCTCTCGCGGCATCGAAACTCTCCGCCTTGCGCCATAGATTGAGCATGGTCTCCTGAACGAGGTCCTCGCTCTCAGTATCGGAAAAGCCCTGTTTGAGCAGGAAAGATTTCAGTCGCGGGGCATAAAAGCGGAACAGCGATGCGAAAGCCTGCCGGTCGCGGAGTTCCGCAACTCGACGCAGGAGAAGCAGAAGCTCCTCTGGCAACAGTACGAGACTACGCTCCCCCGCGTTTACCATATAGGACGCCTGGGGGCTGCGAAATCCGGGACTGTGCGGCTGCCGCCTTTCTGGACCATTCATACCCCTTCTACGCCATGCCGTCCGGACTGGATCAGCATGACTGCCGCGCCACGATTATTTCACGATTTAGCATCCGATCAAATAGCATCGGCGCACATGCCTTGGAGTCAACGCTCTATTTCGCCCCATGGCAGTGAATCGACCTAAGCAAATTTCCTCTTATGCCATCGAGCATGCTTCTTGCATTGCAGCGAACATTGGTTTCAAATGTTTTCATAAAAATGGGGAACGGTGATTTGGCATTTGACGAAATGATCAACGTGGATGGCAGTCCGCGGGAGCCTTACAGGAAATATTACGAGTGGTTTAACGAACAGGAGCCCAGCTATCTCACGGGGAAGGCGCGGGACGCGGAGAATATTTTCCGCAAGACAGGCATCACCTTCGCCGTCTACGGCCACGAGGATGCAGCCGAAAAGATCATTCCCTTCGACCTCATCCCCCGCATCATTTCCGGTTCGGAATGGCGAAAACTCGCGCAGGGCATCGAACAGCGCGTGCTGGCGCTCAACGCCTTCCTCGAAGACATCTATCACAAGCAGGAAATCATCCGTGCCGGCCGCGTCCCCCGTGAACTGATCGAAAAGAATTCCGCGTTCCTGCCGCAGATGATCGGCATGAAGCCGCCCGGCGGCGTCTACACCCACATTATCGGCACCGATATCGTCCGCACCGGCGAAGACCAGTTCTACGTTCTGGAAGACAATGCCCGCACCCCGTCCGGCGTCTCCTACATGCTGGAAGACCGGGAGACGATGATGCAGATGTTTCCGGAACTCTTCCATCGCGTCCGTGTGCGGCCGGTCGAGGATTATCCGAAGCAGTTGCGCAAGAGCCTCGACCATCTCGCCCCGCCCGGCTGCAAGGGCAAGCCGCGCGTCGCCGTGCTGACCCCCGGCATCTTCAATTCGGCCTTCTATGAACACGCCTTCCTCGCTGATCAGATGGGCGCCGAGCTCGTCGAGGGCTCCGACCTGCGTGTGATGAACGGCAAGGTCTGCATGCGCACCACGCTCGGCTACGAGCCGATCGACGTGCTCTATCGCCGCGTCGATGACGATTTCCTTGATCCACTCACCTTCCGGCCGGATTCGGCACTTGGCATCGCCGGCATCATGGATGTCTACCGCGCCGGCAACATCACCATCGCCAACGCGCCCGGAACCGGTATTTCCGACGACAAGGCGATCTATTCCTATATGCCGGAAATCGTCGAATTCTATACCGGCCGCAAGGCGATCCTGGAAAACGTGCCGACCTGGCGATGCTCGGAATCTGGCAGCCTCCGCTACGTGCTCGACAATCTGCCCGATCTTGTGGTCAAAGAGGTGCATGGCTCTGGCGGTTACGGCATGCTGGTCGGCCCGACCTCGACGAAGAAGGAGATCGCCGATTTCGCCGAAAAACTGAAGGCCAAGCCGGCCAACTACATCGCCCAGCCGACGCTGTCGCTGTCGACCGTGCCGATCATGGTCAAGAAGGGCATCGCGCCCCGGCATGTCGACCTGCGTCCCTATGTGCTGGTCTCCGACAAGGTGCATATCATTCCCGGCGGGTTGACCCGCGTGGCGCTGAAGGAGGGCTCGCTGGTGGTCAATTCCAGCCAGGGCGGCGGCACCAAGGACACCTGGGTGCTGGAGGACTGATATGCTCGGAAGAACAGCCCAAGGCCTATTCTGGATGTCGCGCTACCTGGAGCGCACCGAAAACACCGCGCGCCTGATCGATGCCGGTTTCCGCATGTCGCTGATCCGCTCGGTGGCGACCGACGAAGACTGGGACGGCGTGCTGCAGAGCGCCGGCGTCCGCGAACTCTATGGCGAGAGAGCCGTCACCAGCACGGAAGCACTCGATTTCCTGCTGCGCGACAAGTCCAACCCGTCCTCGATCATCAACTGCATGGAATATGGGCGCAACAATGCCCGGATGGTGCGCACGGCTCTGACCCGTGAGAGCTGGGAGACGATCAACGAAAGCTGGCTGGAAATCAGGCAATTGCTGGCCAAGCGCGTCACGCATGCGACCGTGGTGGATGTGATCGAGGCGATCAAGCGCCGCACAGCG
Organism: Rhizobium sp. P2_G2; assembly: GCF_056403555.1. NCBI lineage: Bacteria > Pseudomonadati > Pseudomonadota > Alphaproteobacteria > Hyphomicrobiales > Rhizobiaceae > Rhizobium > Rhizobium sp. P2_G2. The sequence goes on along the minus strand of NZ_JBFUFF010000029.1, from coordinate 46,563 downwards.
CTGATGCGCGGCACCTTTTCCGGCACGCAGCTGCGCGACGAGCTTTATAATTTCGCCATGCTCGGCTCGTTCATGGAGCGCGCCGACAACACCGCCCGCATTCTCGACGTCAAATACTATGTGCTGCTACCGTCGCTCTTGCATGTCGGCGCCTCCATGGACAACTTCCACTGGCAGTCGATCCTGCGCTCGGTGTCGGCGCATCGTTCTTATTCCTGGGTCTATGACGGCGAATACAAACCGGCCAACATTGCCCATTTTCTCATCCTGAACCGGCGCATGCCACGTTCGCTGGCCTTCTGCTACGAAACCCTCAACAGCAATCTCGCTCATCTCGCCCGCGACTATGGCGGCCAGATCGCCGCGCATGACACGGCGGCGCGCACGCGCAACATGCTGCTGACGACCTCGATCGACGCGATCATGGAACGCGGCCTGCATGAATTCCTCGAGGATTTCATGCTGTTGAACGACAAGCTCGCCACCGAAATCACCGATGGCTACCGGTTCTACACGTGAGTTGACACATGCGTTTGAAAATCAGCCATATGACAGAATACAGCTACGAGGAACCGGTGGAGTTCGCGCTTCAACGCCTCAGGCTGACCCCCAAGGATTGGCCAGGGCAGAAGGTGTTGCAATGGCAGACGCTGGTCAACGGCGCCAGCCAGGAGGCGGGCTATGACGACCATTTCGGCAATCGCGTCGAACTGGTCAGCATTTCCGGCGGCGAAACCAGCATCCGCATCATGGCTTCGGGCGAGGTCGAGACCGAGGAGCGCAACGGCGTCTTCGGCCCCCATCTCGGCCATGTGCCGCTGTGGCTCTATCATCGCGAAACGCCGCTGACAAAGGCGGGCAAGCTCATCAAGGAACTGGCGAAATCCGTCGAAGGCGACGGCGAACTCGCCCGGATGCATGCGCTGATGAGCGCCATTCACGAAACGGTCGAATACCGCAAGAACGTCACGACACCGGAAACCACCGCCGAACAGGCGCTGGAGCAAAAGGTGGGCGTCTGCCAGGATCATGCCCATATTTTCGTCTCGGCAGCACGACAGCTCGGCCTCGCCGCCCGCTATGTCTCCGGCTACATGCTCGACGGCAATGAGATGGGCGCCGCAAGCCATGCCTGGGCGGAGGCGCATGTGCCGGGTCTCGGCTGGGTCGGCTTCGATCCGACCAATGAAATCTGCCCAGATGGCCGATATGTCCGCATTGCCTCAGGCCTCGACTACACCGACGCCTCACCCGTCTCCGGCATGCGGCTCGGCACGGCGCCGGAAATGATCCTGGTCAGCGTCAGCGTCGAACAGGAGCAGTAGGTCGATTGCAGGAAATCTGGGAATGCCGTATATTACAGCATTCCTGGAGATTTCCTCATGCGCAAACCCGTTTTCACCACCAGCGACCTGTCCCGCAAATCCGGCGACATCATCGCCGAAGCCATGCGCCATCCTGTCACCATCACGCAGCGCAACAAACCGCGCTTCGTGCTGCTGAATGTCGAGGATTACGAACGGCTCAGGGAATATGCGGATCATCGGCAAGTGCTAACGCCGGAAACCATTGACGACGAATTGATGGCGAAGATCGAAGAGGCCGTCGAAGCCTATGCAAACAGTGAAGACTGACGCGGATGGCCTTCGAATCTCTGATCACTGGTGCCGTGTTCCGCTATCCCTATCTCTGGAAACAGCAGGCAGATAGAGGAGAAACAGAGGGGCGGAAGGATCGGCCGGTGGCCGTTGCGCTTCGTATCGGCCGCATAGATGGCCTCGAAACGATCGTCATCATTCCGATCACGTCAAAGATGCCGGAAGCAGCACGCCATGCAGCCGAAATCCCGGAAATCGAAAAGCGCCGCGCCGGCCTCGATCCGGCGATGAGGCTGTGGCTCATGCTTGATGAAGCCAACACGGATGTGCTCGGCAAGTCCTATTATCTGGCGGACCAGGAACCGCTCGGCCAATTCAGCAAACCTTATTTCCTGCCAATCGTCAGGGAATTCGCTCGGCATTTCCGGTCGATCATTAAAGTCGACCGCTCCCGCTGAGCCCTACCCTGCCTTCTCCGCTGCATATTTGCCGACACCTTCCGCCAGAAACTTGTTGTTCTCCTCACGGATCTTCGCCGCAGCATCGTCATAGAGGAACGGCAGGAACGCATAGCGGCTGCCGCGCGTCACCCGCGACACCGAATGCAGGAGCGAGCAGGAGAACACGACGGCGCCGCCGGGCGGAGCCTTGTAGCGTTTCGGGCCATATTCGGGAAAGCCGACCTCGCCACCGTCGAAATCGTCGTTGAGGTTGATCGACACCGCGAAGCGCCGATGCGCCGTGCCGCTTGTTGTGTTGTCGCGATGCGAATTGAAGTGTCCGCCATCCTCGGCCGAATAGCAGCCGACCAGATAGCGCTCCATGCGGGTCACCCGGAACTGGTGCACTTTGAGGATTTCGGGCACGACGCGGCGCAGAACGCGCTGCTGCGTCTGCTTGATCAATCCTTCGTCGGAGAGATGGTAATCCTTGCGGCGCTTGTGGGAATAATCCTTGATGCCAACAGTCTTGCCGTCCCTCTCACGCATGAAGCCGGATTCCTCGCCCCCATGCTCGTTATAGAGACCGATCAGATGCTCGCAGAATTCCGCCTCGAACACCTGCGGCAGGATCAGGATCGGCGCGCTGACCTCGAAACCGGCGAAGCGCACCGGCGGCGGCAGCCGGCTCATGAAATCGACGAGTTCGGCGATGTCGCCGCGATCCGGCCGGAACGGAATGGTGCGCATGACGCGGAGAGTAGGATCGAGCACGAACCAGGTACGGCGCACCTCGACCGCATTCTGCCCGCTGTCCGCTGAGGCACTGACAGCGCCATAGAGCTTGCCGATCTTGGCGTCGAAATCCCAGAAGAAGCGGTAGCCGGGATAGCTGTCGGCCACCCGTTTCTCCGCTTCGTCACCTTGATCGAGACTGATGCCAAAGAAACTGGCGAAGTCGTCGGTGAAGATATCCGGCCGCGCCCTGACCGCCTCGATGGCTGCCTGCGCATGCGGATCGGCGGCCGAAGCGAAATAGCAAAGCACGACATAGCGCCCGGCCGCGGTGTCGAAACTGTAATCCGGATTGGCGAATGACCGCTGCTTGAACCAGGGCGCCGGATCGCCGGCGCTCAGCAACTCAAATCCCGCCATGGTATGCCTCTCACCCGCATGTCCGGACGAGCCGACACCGGCTCGCCACCATCCGGTTGAATTAGAGCGGAAACATCCACTTTGTCCAGCCGCCGCTATGCCGCAGGCGTCGATGCCTCGACCACCGCCAGAGCAGCCATGTTGACGACGCCGCGCGATGTCACCGAGGGCGACAGGATATGTGCCGGCTGCGCCGCGCCGAGCAGGATCGGCCCGACATGCAAGGAATCCGTCATCGTCCGAACCAAGCCCATCGAAATGTTGGCGGCATCGATATTCGGGAAGACCAGCAGATTGGCTTCGCCGTTCAGCGTCGAATTCGGCATGACATGCATGCGCAACTGTTCGGAAATTGCCGATTCTCCGTGCATTTCACCGTCGGCCTGAAGATCCGGCGCCATCTCCCTCACCAGCGCGATCGCCTTGCGCATTTTCTGCGCACTTTCGGAATCGCGGCTGCCGAAATTGGAATGCGACAAGAGGGCGACACGCGGCGTTATGCCAAAGCGACGAATCGCCTGCGCCGCCTCGATCGTCATCTCGGCGATCTCCTCGGCGGTCGGCGTGATCTTCACATAAGTATCGACGAAGAAGGTCGCGCCGCGCTGCGAGATCACCAGGCTGAGGCCATAGAGGTCGAGCACGTCCTTGCGCTTGCCGATGATTTGCGAGACATCGCGCAAGTGCCGAGCATAGCGGCCTTCGACGCCGCAGATCAGCGCATCCGCATCACCGCGCCGCAGCGCCAAAGCCGCGATAACCGTGGTGTTGGTACGCACGATGGTGCGCGCTGCTTCGGGAATCACGCCCTTGCGGCCGACCAGTGCGAAATATTCGTCGACATAGCCTTTGTAGCGCGGGTCATCCTGCGGATTGATCAATTCGAAATCGACGCCTGGCCGGATGCGGAGGCCATAACGCTTCAGCCGCGTTTCGATAATCGACGGCCGGCCGATCAGGATCGGCTTGGCGATCTCTTCTTCGAGCAGCACCTGGGCGGCGCGCAGCACGCGCTCGTCCTCGCCTTCGCCGAAAATCACCCGCTTCTTGTGGGCGATCTTGGCAGCGGTGAAAATCGGCTTCATGATGAAGCCGGAGCGGAAGACGAAGCGGTTGAGCTGGTCGAGATAGGCATCGAAATCCTGGATCGGCCTTGTGGCGACCCCGGTCTCCGCCGCCGCGCGCGCCACCGCCGGCGCGATCCGGAGGATAAGGCGCTGGTCGAAGGGCGACGGGATGAGGTAATCAGGCCCGAAGATCGGCGTTTCACCACCGATCGCCTTGGCCGCCACTTCATTAACTTCCTCGCGCGCCAGCCCGGCAATCGCCCTCACCGCCGCCATCTTCATCGCTTCGTTGATCGTCCGGGCGCCGCAATCGAGCGCGCCGCGGAAGATATAGGGGAAGCACAGCACATTGTTGACCTGGTTGGGGAAGTCCGAGCGGCCGGTGCAGATCATCGCGTCCGGGCGGACGGCCCGCGCCGCTTCCGGCATGATCTCCGGATTGGGGTTGGCAAGCGCCATAATCAGCGGCTTGTCGGCCATGGCCTTCAACAGTTCCGGCTTCAGCACGCCGGCAGCGGAAAGGCCGAGGAAGACGTCGGCATCGCCGATCGAATCGGCCAGCACGCGCTTGTCGCTTTCCTGGGCATAGACGTCCTTCCAGGGGTCCATCAGCACGGGCCGCCCCTTGTAGACCAGGCCCTCCAGGTCGTGCACCCAGATGTTCTCGCGCTTCGCGCCGAGCACGACGAGTAGGTTGAGGCAGGCAAGTGCCGCCGCCCCTGCCCCGGAGGCGACGATCTTGACCTCGGATAGCTCTTTGCCGGCAAGGTCGAGACCATTCAGAATCGCCGCGGCGACGATGATTGCCGTACCATGCTGGTCGTCATGGAAGACCGGGATATTCATCTTCTCGCGCAGCTGGCGCTCGACCTCGAAACATTCCGGCGCCTTGATGTCTTCGAGATTGATGCCGCCAAAGGTCGGCTCCAGCGCCGACACGACCTTGACCATGTCGTCGATCCCGGGCGCATCGATCTCGATGTCGAACACGTCGACATTGGCGAATTTCTTGAACAGCACCGCCTTGCCTTCCATCACCGGCTTGGAGGCGAGCGGGCCGATATTGCCGAGACCGAGCACGGCCGTACCGTTGGAGACGACGGCGACGAGATTGGCGCGCGACGTATAGTCGGCGGCGCGCTCGGGCGCATCCTTGATTGCGAGACAGGGTGCGGCGACGCCGGGCGAATAGGCAAGCGCCAGATCCCGCTGGTTGCCCAGAGGCTTGGTTGCGGAGATTTCCAACTTGCCCGGCCGCGGATAGCGGTGGAAAAACAGCGCTTGTTCGTCGAGGTCGCCGCTATGCGGCGCATTCTTGCCCGTATCGTCACTCATGGCTTCACATTCCTTCCTGAAGCCTGGAAGCTTTACCGGATTCGCATGCCAAATCCAGTTTCGCGCCGGAACAAAGTCTTGAGTTGGCCGAGGAAAGTGACGCAGATCGGAATATCCCCGTCGTCAAATGACAAAGCGCACGGTTTAGCTCTCCGCTGAATTGATGGTAGCGCTATCATCGACGCTTGACTCCAGCCCGATAAGCTTACATGCCGGAGCAAAACAATCTTGGGAGACACCTGGGCATGAGTCCGCTTTTCGATCACAAGCGCAACCCGGCAAGCCCCTGGGGCAACGTGTCGAACTGACAGGCGCTGCGATCTTGCAGGCGAGCGCCGCCTCTTCCTTTGTGAATGGACACATGCCCATGTCGACGGCGGTATCAGCACATCCTTTTGAACCAACGGCCTTCGTGGTCATGGGTGTTTCCGGCAGCGGCAAGACCATGGTCGGCGAAGCGATAGCCCGTGATCTTGGCCTGCCCTTCCTGGAAGGCGATAGCCTGCATCCGAAAGCCAATATAGACAAGATGTCGAAGGGCATTCCGCTGACCGACGACGATCGTTTTCCGTGGCTGGACAAGATTGGCGCCGAAGTTGCGGCAAAGCTCGCGGCAGGCGGCGGAATTGTCGTGTCCTGCTCGGCGCTGAAGAGGATTTACCGCGACCGCCTGCGCGCCGCCGCTACGGGCAGGCTTATTTTCATCTTCCTAAGGGGTTCGGAAGCAGTGCTTGCGCCGCGCATGGCCGCGAGAAAGGGCCATTTCATGCCGGCCTCGTTGCTCAAAAGCCAGCTTGCGACCCTCGAAGATCCGTCCGGCGAACCGGGCGTGCTCACCATCGAGATTTCCGGCACCACCGACGAGGTTACGACTGAAACGATCCGAAAGGCGCGAGCCACGATGCGCGTGTCGTAGAGAACATCATATACGATGAGGCCGGCAGCATCGCCGCCGGCCTCCCCACTGGGTGCGCTGGCTCAGGCGACCTTCTTCTGTGCTGCCAGATTGACCGCCGACTCCGCGAGTTGCGTCAGGGCCTCGTCAGTCTGGCTTTCCTCCGCAAGCGTCGCTTCGAGGAGCTTGGCCGCATCCTTGTGGCCGAGCTCGTTTGCCCAGGTCCGCAACGTGCCGTAACGGGTGATCTCATAGTGCTCGACCGCTTGGGCCGAGGAGATCAGACCCGCATCAAGCGTGGCCGTGCCCTTGAAGTCCTCGATAATCTCCTCTCCTTCGGCCAAAATGCCCTGAATCGCCTCACAGGTCTTGCCCTGCGCGCGCTTGCCAATCGATTCGAATACCTGCTGCAGGCGTTCAATATGAACTTCCGTCTGTTCCTTGTGCTTTTCGAATGCCGCCTTGAGCTTCGCATTACTGGCAGCACGCGCCATCTTCGGCAGCGCCTTCACGATCTGGCGTTCGGCATAATAAATGTCCTTGAGCGTGTCATAGAACAGGTCTTCAAGCATTTTCTGAGCCATTGAACTCTCCCGTGGTTGAGATGAAGAAGCGCCGGTCCGGCCAAGGGACAGGCGGTCGCGATGCAGCCGGAAGAGAGCGAAAGTCACGACAAACTATCCCGCCCCCATATCGTCTGATCTGACCGTTCAACGGGAACGATCGGCGAAGGTTCCTGACCATCGGTGCTTTTCCTAAATCCAGGCGCGAAATCGTTTTGGGGAACCCGTGATCCGAGCCGGAACCTTTTGCGATGCGGACAGTTGCAAAGGTACGGCGGGCCGAAACACGCCCCGCCCTTTTTCAACGAGCGTCGCACACGACAGATCGAAAACGTATTGTTTTCAACAATGTAAGGAGAACCCCAATGAAAAGCTTCCTGGCAACCACGGCGATCGTATTGCTGATGGGCGGTTCGGCCTATGCCGCCTCCGCCAAGCTGGACGCCTATCAGGCGCAGGCCACCGACATCGACGCCTCCAAGTTCATCGGCCAGACCGTCTATGCGAGCAAGACCGACGTCCAGCCCGACCAGAAAGTGGCCGGCGCGAGCAGGGACTGGGACAATATCGGCGACATCAATGAGGTCGTGTTCGATCGCAATGGCTCAGTGAAGGCCGTCGTCATCGGCGTCGGCGGCTTCCTCGGCATGGGCGAAAAAAATGTTGCGGTGTCATTGAACGACATTAAATTCGTCCGCAATGGCGACAACGCCAATGACTTCTTCCTGGTGGTCAACTCGACCAAGGAAGCGCTGAACGCGGCGCCGGCCTTCAAGACCCCGGACGAGATTCGCGAAGCCAGCAATACGCCGCCCGCAACCGACACCAACACGACGGCTGCCAATCCGGGCCTGACCACACCGGCCGACACCACCGCGTCGAACACCACGACGACGAACGACATGTCGAAGCCGAAGATGAGCAATGACACTGCCGCCGACACGACGATGAAGCCGGCGGACAACAGTGCGACCAACACAGACACGACCACGACGGCCTCGACGACCAACAATGACACCAGCGTGCAGTCGACCATGAACGATAACCGTGCGCGCCTGACGCCGCCGACCGTCACCCGCGAAGGCTATCAGACCGCCAAGGCTGACGAACTGACGGCCGACAAGCTCGAAGGCGCCACCGTCTACGGCCCGAAGGATGAGGACATCGGCAAGATCAACCGGCTAGTGATGAACGACAATGGCAAGGGCGTTAAATTCTTCGTCCTCGATGTCGGCGGCTTCCTCGGCATCGGCGCACATACGATCGCCGTCACCCCGCAGGAACTCAATATCGTCCGCAATGCCAAGGGCGACGACGTTCGCATCTATATCGACTCCAACAAGCAGGCACTGAAGGCCCAGCCCGAATACAAGGTGCAGTGAGGCACTCCCTGCTCACTGTACAGAGAAAGGGCCGCCCGACCTGGCGGCCCCTTCTTTGCATCGTTCGGGCAGATGGGAAGTGAAAAGGCCACCGGCATTGCTGCAGTGGCCTTTCTTCATGCGAGGTTTGCAGCTCAGTCGAAGCTACTCGTCTGCATCTGTCGGAATGTGGCTATCGACCCCGATCAGTTCCAAGCGGTTGACAGCGCGCTTGACGCCGGCGGTGCGGAGCACCACCTGGTTGATCAGCCGCCGCTCATGCTCCGTCTCGACCTCGCCCTCGATGGTAACAACACCATCGGCAACGCTGAGCTCGATTTGGTTATCGTCCCAGCGGCCGCTGTCGGAAAGTTTGGTGGCGATTTCCTCCTCGATGGCGTCATCATCGATCGTGCCACCCTCTTCTTCTGGAAACGGCGAAGGGCCGCCCTGGCTCTGGATGGCCGTGTCGCGCGCGACTTCCACATTGTCCGGGTCGAGTTCATCGGACTGGTCGCCATAGGCGGCATTGCGCTTCTTGCGGATCGGGGCGCCATCGGCATAGGGCCAGCCTTCATCGATATCGCGCGCTTCATAATCGCGGAAATCCTCTTCGCGGCCCTGGTCAGTCGTCGGTTTGGTGGGTGCGGGCATTCCGATCTCCTCTCGGTTTATGCTGATCAGGCAGAAAGCCTGGCGCTGTTGTTGCCGTCTTTGGCGAGCGGTGGGAAAGGCTGCGCGTGATCATCGAAGCGGGTCCAGCCCTCTGCTCTCAATGCGTCGCGGCGCGCGGCGATATCGACGCGATGCCGGATCATGATCGACTCGGCGGCGGAGACGAACTTGTCCTCGACATGGGCAACCACCAGCGATCCGCCGCGTCTGAGACTTTCAGCATAGACCTGTGCATCCGGATCGTCGATGCCCTGTTGCTGCAGGGCGCCGATCAGGCTGCCGGCCGCGCCGCCGAGCACCGCACCGGTCGCCGAACCGGCAAGGGTCGCAAGCAGCCAGCCGGCCGAGACAACGGGACCTATCCCCGGCAGGGTGACGATGCCCAGACCGAGCATCAGACCACCCAGAGCGCCGACCACGGCGCCCAATCCTGCGCCCTTTTCGGCATCGGCTTCCGGCAGTGCTCCTTCCGCATACCATCCATCGGCATTATTGGCGACAAGACTGATATCATGCGGCGGAATGCGGCGCTCGCGCAGCTCCTGCACAACGGCGATGGCTTCAGCGTGGTCATCGAACAGGCCGACTATGATTTTCACGGATATCTCCCGTACACGGTGCCTCGTCTGCGACATCCAGACTTCCCGATAGCCATCCCTCGTCCTCGGCATAGCTATCTCTCGAGTATCGGATCGCGCAAAATCACGCTTGATCCGGATCAAGACTGAAACGCCCCCGGCACTGCAGAGTTCCTGCGAGCGCCGGAACATCCGGGGGACAACCATCGTTTTGAACCGAACCCAATTTGAAGCTTCGATGCGAAAGGCAGGCCGACCATGGCGCTCGAGACCTATAACGCCAAGCGCAATTTCGAGCGCACCGCCGAGCCGAAGGGCGAACTCTCCAAGACCGAAGGCCATAGTTTCGTCATCCAGAAACACGCCGCCACCCGCTTGCACTACGATTTCCGGCTGGAAATGGACGGCGTGCTGAAAAGCTGGGCGGTGACCCGCGGGCCGAGCTTCGTGCCCGGCGAGAAGCGGCTTGCCGTGCATGTCGAAGACCATCCGCTCGACTACGGTGGCTTCGAAGGCAATATTCCCAAGGGCGAATATGGCGGCGGCTCGGTGATCGTCTGGGACCGCGGCAGATGGCAGCCGGTCGGCGATCCGCACAAGGCCTACAAGAAGGGCCATATGGAATTCGAGCTCGACGGCGAGAAGCTGCACGGCCGCTGGCACCTGATCCGCATGGCACATCGCACCGGCGAGAAACATGACAACTGGCTGCTGATCAAGGGCGAGGACGACTATGCCCGGACCGAGGATGAGCCTGACATCTTGGAAGAGGAGCCGGATTCGGTCCTGACCGGTCGCGCCATAGAGGAACTCGAAGGCGAGGCCCCAGGCTGGTCGTCAAAGACTGGCCGCATCGACAGACAGGCAAAGCCGGCCGGCAAGAGAGCTGCCGCCCCCAAGAAAGCGACGCCAGCGGATAACCTGCTGCCAGTCAGCGACGCCTCTAAGATCAAGAAGGCCAAGAAAAGCACGCTGCCGGACTTCATCGAGCCGGAGCTCGCCACGCTCGTGCCGAAGCCGCCTACGGGAAAACGCTGGCTGCACGAAGTGAAATTCGACGGCTACCGGCTGCAGGTCCGCATCGAGGCCGGCCGGGTCAAACTTTTCACCCGCAGCGGGTTGGACTGGACGAAGAAATTCGGCAAGGACCTGATCTCCGGCTTTGCCGCACTTCCGCTCAGCACCGCGCTGATCGATGGTGAACTGGTGGTCGAAAACAGCGCCGGCAGCTCGGATTTCTCCGCGCTGCAGCAGGCACTGAGCGAAGACAAAACGGGCAAGTTCAAATTCTACGCCTTCGACCTCCTGCATCTCGACGGCGCCGACCTGACCGCAACACCATTGGTCGACCGAAAAGCCGTGCTGCAAACGCTGTTGGCCGGGCAGGATGTCATCCGCTACAGCGATCATTTCGGCGAGGAAGGCGATGTCGTGCTGCAACATGCCTGCCGGCTCAGCCTGGAAGGCATTGTCTCCAAGCTGCGCGACGCACCCTACCGCCCCGGTCGCGGCCGCGACTGGCTGAAATCGAAATGCTCCTCGCGGCAGGAATTCGTCATCGCCGGCTATGTGCCGTCGACCGCCAGTCGCAACGCCATCGGGTCATTGGTGCTGGGCGTCTACGACGACAGCAAGCTGCGTCATGTCGGCCGCGTCGGCACCGGCTATACCGCAAGGGTCGCCGAGGACCTCTACGCGCAGTTGGAGCGCATCCGCATTGACAAAAGCCCGTTCGGTGAGAAGCTCACCTCCGAAGAGGCGCGCGGCGTCCGCTACGTCCGGCCTCAGCTTGTCGCCGAGGTCGAGTTCCGCGCCTGGACGGCCGACGGCAACCTCCGGCATGCGGCCTTCCGCGGCCTGAGGGAAGACAAGCCGGCCAAGGAGATCGTGCGGGAGGACCAGCCTGCCGCCAAGACCGAAAAGGTGGAAAGGCAGGCCATGCCCAGTGTCAAGCTCACCCATCCCGATAGGCTCTACTGGCCGGACGAGGGCGTGACCAAGGAAGGTCTTGCCAATTACTATACGGAAATCTGGCCGCTGATCGGCCCCTTCATCGTCGGCCGTCCGCTGGCGCTGTTGCGCGCACCCGAGGGCGTGGGCGGGGAGATGTTCTTCCAAAAGCATTCCTGGCGCGGCATGAACAAGAAGATCGCGCTGGTCGAGGATCCGCAGGAGACCAACCCCGACGACAAGCTGATCATGATCAGCGATCTCGACGGCCTGATCGGGCTGGTGCAATCGGGCGTGCTGGAAATCCACCCATGGGGTTCGTCGATCAAGGATATCGAACATCCTGACATGATCATCATGGATCTCGACCCCGGCGAAGACGTATCCTGGCCCCGGATCATCGAGGCGGCCTATGAGGTGAAGAAACGCCTTGAGGCGGAAGGTCTCGCAACCTTCGTCAAAACCTCCGGCGGCAAAGGCCTGCACGTCGTCGCTCCAGTGAAGCCGAAAGCAGATTGGGACGCAGTCAAGAACTTTTGCCACCGGATCGCCGGCGCCATGGCGCAGGATGACCCGGATCACTATGTCGCGACGATCACCAAATCGAAGCGGCACGGCAAGATCCTGATCGACTATCTCCGCAATGGCCGCGGCAACACGGCGGTGGCGCCGTACTCCACGCGTGCTCGAAAAGGTGCGGCCGTGTCGATGCCGCTTGCCTGGGATGAGTTGAACGACGCGATCGGCCCGGCTTATTTCACGGTGATGAACACACCAGCACGGATCGCGTCGCAGAAAGAGAATCCCTGGAAGGATTTTCGTGCCGCGGCGAAACCAATCCAGCCTAGGAAGTAGCCGATGCCTGGCCTGTCAGGAACCCTTGGACCGAGAGTCTGCCGCACTGTAGAGAGAATAGAAGTTCATGGCGCCGAGCAGCATGAGAACCCCGGCGATCTCTCCGATGTAAACTATATCCAGAACCTTCCATATCGAAAGTGCCTGGGCAGAATTTTTCATGCAGCTTGGCAAGGCAAACCATAAGAGCGGCATCGCCAATAGCCAGGATGCTTTTCTAACTTGAACTGGTTGGCGGTGATCGCCATCAGCGCGAAGCGGCTGAAACCAATAGGAAAAAACCGGTCCATCAATCCATTTCGCTCTTTGACGAATAGGTCGTTATGACGATAGATCAGGGATAGCCGAATGCGACCAGCCTCTCACCCCGCCTGCTGCATCTCCACATCATACGACGTTGCCGCTTGCTTCAGCAGGCTGCGGAACAGGGCTGCATATTGTCCGGCGCTGCGTTCCCAGGAGAACCGCGCCTTCATCGCCTGCACCTGCAACTGATGCCACTGCTTGGGATTGGCATAGGCGTCCATCGCGCGTCGAAGCGCGTTGCACAGCCCTTCCGTGGTCACCGGATGGAACTGGAAGCCGGTGGCGACCTGGGCGTTCATCGCCGCGTCGTTGGCGTCGATGACGGTCTCCGCCAGCCCGCCGGTGCGCGACACGACCGGGATGCTGCCATAGCGCAACCCATAGAGCTGTGTCAGTCCGCAAGGCTCGAAGCGAGATGGCTGGATGATCGCGTCCGAACCGCCATGGATCAGATGTGCCAGCTCTTCGCTATAGCCGATGCTGACCGCGATCCGGCCGGGATGTTTTGCCGCTGCGTCGAGCAGCATGCGCTCGATGCCGGGATCGCCCTTGCCGCAGATGATCAGCTTGGCGCCGGCAAAGGCGATGAAATCGGTGGCCGATGCGAGCATGTCCATGCCCTTCTGCCAGGTCAGCCGGCTGATCACCGAGAAGATCGCCCCGCCATCATCGTCGAGACCCATGCGCTTGACCAGCTTGCGGCGATTGTGGCGCTTGAGATCGAGAGTGTCGACAGTGTAGGTCTGCGCCAGGTATTCATCGGTGTCCGGATTCCAGACCTCGTCGTCGATGCCGTTGAGAATGCCCTTGAGGCTGTCGCGACGCACCCGCAGCACGCCTTCCATGCCCATGCCGAAGCGCGGCGTCAGAATCTCGCGCGCATAGGTCGGGCTGACGGTGGTGATCACGTCCGATGTCATCAGCCCCCCCTTGAGGAATGAGATGTCACGGTAATATTCGAGGCAGCCCACGTCATAGGCACTCGGCGGCAGCCGCAGATAGGGCAGCAGATTGGCGGCGAACTGACCCTGAAAGGCAATATTGTGGATGGTCAGCACCACCGGGCTATCGCATCCCATGTCGCGCATATAGACCGAGGTCAACGCCGACTGCCAGTCATGCGTGTGCACCAGATCCGGCGTCCAGCCTGGCAGCTCTCCTGCTGCAATCAGTGCCGCAGCCAGCGACAGAGCGGCAAAGCGTTTCCAATTGTCAGGGTGGTCGTTGCCATTGTCATCGAGATAGGGCGTGCCGGGCCGGTTATAGAGGGCCGGGATGTCGAGGATGAACAGCGTCAGGTCATGGCCTTGCAGCAGCCGGATCGCTGCACGTTCACCGAGGATGTCATCGAATTCGTAGAGCGGCGCGCTGGCCGCAGCCATGGGGAAGAAGACAGGATAACCAGGCACCAGCGTTATGGAATCGACGCCGAAACGCTTCAACGCCTTCGGCAGAGAACCCGTAACGTCCGCAAGCCCCCCGGTTTTGATGAATGGATACACCTCGGAGGTAACGGACAGCACCTTCATTTTGGCACACCATAAACGGGAAAAAAGGTCACTGACATGTAGGAGGCCCCCGGCGAAATGTCAAAAGCGATACGTCATTCTGATAGTATCTGGCTGGCCTTCTCCGGCTGTAAGTAGCAGCTTTCGAATCGCGCAACCCGCTTACAACCTCGAATTAACGATATCATCAAAGTAAATTCATTTAAATAATTTTAACACGGAGGAACTTTAGCAAGTGCTGTATGTTTGAGTGAAGGAGGAGACCTACATGCACGAAAAAGTATATGATATCACGCTCGACAGCGCCGGCTGGTCATGCCATTCGGCGGGCAATTTGATTGGCACGTTTCCCTCATGGCTGCTTGCAATCGCGGCGACGCGTGCGGCCGTCGAGCGGGACCGGCGCACCGGGCTGACCCCGGTCGTTCGCTACCAGGATCTCAAGGGCAGCATGCATACGCTCGATCTCGACGGCAATGATGCCGAACCGCCGCAGATGCGTCCGGCAAACGGGCGCGGCGCTGATCGTCTTGCAGACGGGCAGCACCAACACTAATCTCCGGGTGACTGAAACCAGATTCTGCGAATATCTCGATGATTGGACCGGAATTCTTCGCTCGCCCGTCAAGCGCGGTGGCGGCCGAACTGATCGGCATCACCATGCTCTTCGAGGGCGCCGGCGGCTCGATCGTCGAAACCGAAGCCTATCACGACCAGGATCCGGCGTCGCACAGCTATCGCGGCCTCACGCTGCGTAATGGCGCCATGTTCGGCCCTCCCGGGCATGTATATGTCTATCGCATCTATGGCATCCATTGGTGCGTCAATTTCGTCTGCCTGCCGGGTCATGCAGTCCTGATCCGGGCGCTTCAGCCCGACATCAATATCGAGACCATGCGCACGCGGCGCGGCGGCTTGCCGGACAGGCAGCTCTGCTCCGGGCCGGGGCGTTTGACCGAAGCGCTCGGCATTACCGGCGCCCACGACGGGCTCTCGCTGTTCAAGCCGCCTTTCGAGCTTCTGCCGCGGGTCTCCGACGTGCCCATCGAGATCGGCATCCGCATCGGCATCACCAAGGCGGTGAACGAGCAATTGCGGTTCGGCGCCAAGGCTTCTCCTTTCCTCAGCCGCAAGTTTCCCGCGCTCTCCTGACGCGCACCCACTCACCGCCAACCCAGCCCTTCGGCGATGCCGAGCGAATTGCGTTTGCGTCCGATCAAGTCGCGGCTTTCCCGTTCCGGTCGGCGGAGCGGCAGCGTCTGACGATCCAAACGGGGCGATGCTGCCCGAGCGGAATCCTGTTCGGCTGGCTGGAACCTTCCCGGCAAATTTTCGTTTGGAGAACACTGCCATGACGAGCGGATCACGCTCGGCACGGCAAATCATCTCTGAATTATCTTGATCCTAGAGGAGGTTACTATGGGTCGTGGCATTCTGCTTTGGCTTCTCGGCATTCCGATTCCGGTCATCATCCTGATCCTGCTGCTCTGGCGCTAAGGAGGTCAGATGGCCATTCCTGAATCTGTGATCGTGGATGCCCCGCTTGAATCCTCCGCATCTGCGGTCAGCTGGGGTCCGATCTTGGCGGGCGCCGTCATCGCGGCGGCGCTCTCGCTGTTGCTTCTGCTGGTCGGCACCGGCTTCGGCTTCACCATGGTGTCGCCTTGGGGCGGAAGTGCGTCGGCGGCGACGCTCGGTGTGTCTGCAGCCGTCTGGCTTGTCGTCGTGCAATGGCTGTCGGCCGGCGTCGGCGGTTATCTGACCGGCCGGCTCCGGACCAAATGGACCGGCATCCATACCCATGAAGTCGGCTTCCGGGACACCGCACACGGCTTTCTCGCCTGGGCGCTCTCGACGCTGTTCGTGGCTGCTTTGCTGGGTTCGACGCTCTCATCCGTCCTCGGGACCGGCGCGCAGGCCACTGCGACGCTTGCCGGAGCCACGGCGACAACGGCAGCGACGGCCGCCAGCAAATCCGATACCAACTTCACCACCGGTTACTTCACCGACGCACTGCTCCGGCCGAACGATCCGGGCACTGCGACAGCCGCCGACAACGGCACGGCTGCCGCGCAGCTGTCGCGTATTCTTGCGAATGCCGCAATTCAGGGCAAGATGCCGGATGCCGACCGCGCTTATGTCGACAAGCTTGTGGCGGCCCGGACGGGTCTCAGCCAGGCCGACGCCAAGGCACGAGTTGATGCCGTGCTGAAGCAGGTCGACGACGCCAGGCTCGCGGCGAAAGAGGCCGCCGACAAAGCCAGGAAGACGGCAGCCGCCACTGCCTTGCTCGGCGCACTGTCGCTGTTCATCGGCGCTTTCATCGCCGCAGCAGCCGGCGCCTATGGCGGGCGTCAGCGCGACGAGGAGGAGGAAGTATTGCGCGCCGCTTGACCGCCGACAATACTCTGGCATTATGCGGCATCGAAGTGACATCCGATCCAAGGCATGGATAAGATGCGCCATTACTTGCGGGCAACGGAAAAAAAGTTGCAGATAAGTCGGAAAAGCCATTGACGCTCGTCACGACAATGGCTTTTCTCTTTGCCTGCATGGTGCTTTTGCCCATCGCTCAAATTCCAGTCATGGCAAACCTGCTGATCAATGCGGCGATTGCTACGATAACCTTATCATTGGTGTTGGTCTTGGCTTACATTCACGGGAAAGATATACGCGCGCTCAGAGCGCGGCTCGACGAGTTTGCCGCCGAATTCGAGGCGGCTTCACGCACGCAGGCAGAAGGAAAACTGTCTGCGTCCGAGCTTCGGCATATCCGCATGCTGATTGCTGAGCAGGCAACTGAAACGGACGATGAGGTCCGCGGTCTCAATCGCGACAAACGCCCCTCGCTTTTCTGACGGGCCGACATGGAGCGGCTGTCACGCTCTCCGGCCAATCAATCAAAGCACGGAACTGCTGTGAATTTCGCTGCCGGCGACCTGGCTGAGCAATTCGCGGGCGCGGGCAATCGCATTGTCGCGGCTGAGTTCCTCGTCCCGGCGCATGAAAACCGAAATGACCTCGCCATGATCGCCGGTAAACTCCACCCGGAAGGTGGGGCTCTCGCCGCCTTCTTCCCTTATCTGCGTCGCTATAACCTGCATGGCTACCTCCTTATGGCTGTCGCAGAAACGAAACCCCCGGCAGCTTTGTTCCTGTCGGACGCGGCAAGCGTGCCTGATGATTTTTCGCTTCCGGTCCGGACGCCGATAGGTTAATCGAATTCGAAACTCCGCGGGCAGGAACGCCAATGCCGATCTTTTCGGTGCGCCATATCACCGAATACCACTATTCAAAGCCCGTGGCTTTCGGTGAGCATCGGCTGATGTTCCGGCCGCGCGACAGCTATGACCAGCGGCTGCTGGAAGCCACGCTGACCGCCGATCCCGAACCGGCAAACGTCCGCTGGATCCATGACGTCTTCGGCAATTGCGTGGCCATCATCGACATTTCCGGCGCTTCGAAGCTCCTGCGTTTCGATACGCATATCCGACTTGACCATATCGCCGAACCGATCGCCTTCCGCATCGACGAAAAGGCGATGACCTATCCTTTCGCCTATGACAGCGAGGAGATGAGCGACCTCAAGCCGACCATCCGCTGCCACTATCCCGATGCGGCCGACGAGATCGGTCGCTGGGCGCGGCAATTCCTGAAGCCGGGCGGACCGACCGATACCGGCCGGCTGCTGATGACCATGTGCTATGCGATCCACGAGAGCTTCGTCTACGGACGCCGTATCGAACAGGGTACGCAGCCGCCGCTGATGACGCTGCAATTGCGCAAGGGCACATGCCGCGATTTCGCGCTGCTGATGATGGAGGCGGCGCGTTCGCTGGGTCTCGCCGCCCGTTTCGTCTCCGGCTATGTCTATGTGCCCCAACGCAGTGCCGCCACACGCGGCGGCGGTTCGACGCATGCCTGGTGCCAGATCTACCTGCCGGGCGCTGGATGGGTGGAATTCGACCCGACCAACGGCATTGTCGGCAACCGCGACCTTATCCGCGTCGCGGTGGCGCGAGACCCGGCCCAGGCCATGCCGCTCTCCGGCAGCTACAGCGGCCGCCCGGAGGATTTCAGGGAAATGATCGTCCACGTCGATGTGACGGCCGAGGACGCCGCCGATCAGCGCGTCCAGCCAAGCGGAAACGGGCCGGCTGCGCGATACGCCTGACGGTGTAGAAGACAGCTGGCAAAGGGTGCCTCGAGCCGCCGGAAGCGCGTCAGAGGGTGCGGGCGTTGTCGTTGCTGATCACCGCGGAGAGGCGGTTATCGACCGAGGCGACGCCCGTCACGCGCGAGGCGATATCCTCGGCAATCTCGATCTCTTCTGGATAGGTGACGGTGCCCTTCAGCACGATCGCCGTGCCGGCCGCTATGACGACGACCTCCGCGGCGTCGATATCGGCGGCGCGGGCCAATGCATCGGCAACGCGCGTTTCCATGGCCATGATCGGATTGGCTTCGAGATCAACCGGGTTGACGTTCCGGCCATTGAATGCCTGCGGCTTGAACACCATTGTCTTTCTCCAATGATCTGCCGATCCCTAGACGTCCTTTCGGGCGCTGCTTGCATCGGCTTAGTGATAGAGGTTGATGACGGGCGGCTTGCGGGTTTCGTCCGGATTGGGAAGTGGCTCTTCGTCCGGCAGCCGATCCGGTTCCGGCTCCTTGACGGGGGGATCCGGCGGAACAATCGGTAGCGGCGCTGGTTCCGGCTCGACGGGTATGATCTGTGCGTGAAGCATGGTTCTCTCCGTTGCTGTCGGAGATAACCCACGGCCACGGCCATGGTTCCGACAAGGGCGCTGTAACGTCGCACGCCGCCCACAACGCAAAAATCTGTTCAAAGTCGCAAAAAGAAAGTTTAAGAAAAGCTTGATATACTACAATGCAAACTAGCATATCGCATCCGTGCACGAGCAGGAGAACAATGAAGAAGAATAAACTGATCGCGCAAGCCAGAAAGAAGGGGACGTTGCAGCAGGTTGCCGCACTTCCCTATCGTCGTCGCGACGATGGCGACATTGACTATCTGGTCATCACCTCGCGCCGCACGCGCCGCCTCATCGTCCCCAAGGGCTGGCCGATGAAGGGCAAGGCTGACTGTGTCGCCGCGGCAATCGAGGCCCGCGAGGAAGCCGGCGTGCGTGGCAGGATCGGCGAGCAACCGATCGGCAGTTTTTCTTACATCAAGCAATTGGCGGAAATGGATATTCCTGTCACGACGCATGTCTTCCCGCTCGAAGTCAAGAAGGTCAAGTCGCGCTGGAAGGAAGCCAACTGCCGCAAACGACGCTGGGTATCCGCCGCTGAGGCAGCAACATTGCTGAGTGACCGGGAGCTCGCGGATCTCGTTCGTACCGTCAGCGCGACGCTGCACGAAACCTAAGGCACATTCTAGCGCGCTTCAGCCGCGACGCGCGCCTGCGCTGCCTTGAGGATCGACCGTATCTCGTCCGAGCGCGCCGCCTCGAAGGCAAAGGCCTCTGACGGCACGGCACCCGGATCCTCCTCGCCGTCCATGAACACCGATTCGTCGCGCAATCTCGCGGTCAGATTGTCGTGATCACCGCCGAGATAGGCCGCCAGGAAAGCGATCAGGATTTCACGCTGGGCGCTGAGCCGGCCTTCCAGTTCTTCCATCGTCATAGATTTATCCTCCTCTATTGTGCCGTGTCCAGCGCCGCTTCATGTCCCCTCTCCTCTCCCTGCCGGAGAGGAAAGACCAGAATGAACGTCACGCCATCACCGCTGCTTTCGATCTGGTAGCGGCCGCCGATCTGGCCGACAAAGCCGGCGATCAGCCGGCTGCCCATACCCTTCTTGCCGTCGCCGGACAGGCCGGGGCCATTGTCGGCGATTTTCAGCGTTGCCTCTCCGCCGCCCTCCAGAAGGCTGACGCTGAGACGCCCGACGGCCTGGTCATGGAACGCATATTTGAACGCATTCGACACGACCTCGTTGATGATCATTCCGATCGGCAGCATCAGGTCGCGGTCCACAGTCAGGGCGACAAGACTGGAATCGATCTCGATCTCCTGCGGATAGCTGCGGGCGATCTCCCCGACCAGCCGCTCGACATAGGGCGCCAGAGAGACGCGCTCGAACTGGTCCGATTGGTAGATATGCTCGTGCACCGCCACCATGGCGGAAATCCGCCGCGCCATGTCGCTGCGCACCTCGTCCGGCAGAGGCTGCAGCCGGATCAGCGAGGACACCGCCTGGAGATTGTTTTTCACCCGGTGATGAATCTCACGGAAAAGAACATGATTGCGCTCGACCGCCTTTTCGAGTTCCAGATTGCGGACGGCAAAGGCCCGGAGCAGCCACGCGATCCAGATTGCGAAGCCCACCAGCAATGCAAGGACGGGCAGAGCGAAAGCCAGCTGCAATTCGAGTGAATGCCAAAACATGGCGAGCACTTCGTCGATGTCGATGCCCGCAATCGCAATCAGCGGCCAGTGCTCGATCTTGTGATAACCGACGATGCGCGTCGCGCCGTCAACCGGCGAGACCGGGCTGAAATAGGTGCCTTGCGGCGATTTCGGCAGCATTTTGAAAACATTGGAATTAGAGATGTTCAGCGGCTTTGGGACATCCGGATGCCGGGCGACGACCCAGCCATCCGCACGCAGCACCGTTACGATCGAATGCGCACCAAGCCCGATCGCGTTCCAGAAGTCGTCTATCTTCTGGACTGGAATGGCAATGGATGCGACGCCGCGGAACTGGCCCTTGCGAACGATGTTGCGGGCAATGACGAATACCGGACGGTCGGTCAGCGGCTCCATCAACCGCGAAGAAATGACCACCGGGATTCCCGCCTTCAGCTGGTTGAAATAATCGCGGTCATCGATCCGGATACTGCCGGCTTTCGATACGCTGGACAACCTCAGCACACCCGCCGCGTCGTAGACGGAATATTGGAAACCTTCCGGCAAGTCGCCGACGGCTCCGGAAATATCCTCGACCGCGTCCCGGGTCGTACCGATCGGACCGTCGCCGATCGCGGCATCGATGCGTCGCAGTGCCTGATCGCTCGCTTCAACCATCCACTCCATATGTGCAGCAACGACATCGGCGGCCGACTGCGCCTTGGTCTCACCGGTTGTCAGGGCAAGGCGATAATTCTGCCAGACGAGGAGGCCTGCCAGCGCGAGCGCCGCGGCGATAATGATGGTCGTCAGGGCGACAGCGGTACCTGGCCTCGCTATGCGTGCGTGCAGGGTCTCCACCAATCAGAACTCCACGCCGTCCTGCCCTCAAGAGGGCAAATGCATTGGCCCAAGCGCGATCTCGGCAACCGATGGCGCGTAGATCGCACCATTCCATTTCCCGGTTTCGAAATCCATCGAAAACTCGGGTTTTACGCAGTTTCAACATTCACCTATGAAGTCCGGCTGACGTTTGTCGGTTGCCCTTGCCCTCTACCTATTTGGCAACGCCGTCCTTTGACAGATCCTTCGGATGGATGGACATCGGATCCCCGACCGTTGGCGCCGGTTTGACGATGTCCTGATCTGCCGTCTGTCCCGGCTTCAGTACGCCATTGCATTTATCCAGCTTCCTGCTGAGTTCGGCGCCCTTCGCCTTTGGCGACAGAGGGGCGCTGCAGGTATCTGCGCCCGCCGGCGCCGCGAAGCAAAGAAGAATGGCGGAAACGATCGCGAATTTCATTCTCATGGTTCGCTCCTTTCGACGTTTCTTTTCTTGGAAACCCAAAAGGGTGGGTAACCGTTCCTCTTCATCGGGCTCGCAAAACGCGTATATTCATCTTTCGTAAATGGACAGCCCGCTATTGTTCGCTGGTAAAACGGGAAAAAAATCCCCATATTGGGCGTAGATAGTTCCCGTGAACTCAAGCGGAGGAGTGCAATGTTGAAGCTCATTTCCGCCACTGAAGCAGGCGTGAATTGGCCTTGGCCGCCAGCCGACAGGGATGATCGGATTGCCGCGGCGGGACACCTTGAGACCGAGACGATTTCCGATGCGAAACATGGGCAGGACGCCATGCAGCTTTTCCGCACCGGCGCGAAGCTCATGATCGTCGAGGACGAATTCCTGATCGGCGAAGACCTTGCTCATGGCCCCCGCAAGGAGGGTATCGGCGTCCTCGGCCCCTATAATTCGATCGCCGGAGCCATAGAAGCGTTGAGTGGCAACGAGCCCATCGGCGCCGCCATTCTCGACCTCAATATCCGTGGCCGCGTCGCTTTCGACCTGGCGGAGAAGCTGAACGAGCGCAACATCCCGTTCATCTTTTACACCGGCTACGACAGCGTCATCATTCCCGAAAAATTCCGTCAGATCGGCCGGGTTCGCAAGCCGGCGGATTGGCAGGTGATCAAGCGCGCGCTTTTTCCCGATGCGCCCCGGCTTGCCAGGCGGCGTGTCAAGGAACTGTCCGTGGATGCGCCCGGCATTGCCACCATGCTACCCGCGTTGCAGCGCCGGGCACGCGAGATCACTGCCAATTCGGAAACCGCCGAGCGCCTGGTGGAGCGAACGCTCGAACGCGCCATCCGCGAGATCGCCACCTGCCCTGCCGGCGTGTCGATGGAGCACTGGCTGATCGGTCTCTTGGAAACAACTGGTATCGGGGACCGGGACCGGCTCAACTAAAGCCTAAGCCAGATTGACCGAAGCATGTATTGCGAATGCGGGACTCCGCGTCGGTCGTGTAACAGAGATCGCGACAGCAGCCATCCATCGCGCGGCCAGGCCGCCCGAGCAGCACGTATCACGATTCGACCACCGCTTATTCTGCGGCGGCGGCTTTCTTGGATCTCGATCGCTTGGGAGTCTCGGTGGCGATCGCTGCCGGCGTGCTCACCTTTGCAGCAGCAACCTTCGGCGCCTTTTCAGCGGCGGCCTTTGCAGGCTTCGCAGGTTCCACTGCAGCCTTGGCAGGCTTGGCTGCCGCCACGACGGCGGCCTTGGCAGGTTTTTCGGCTTTCGGCTTGGCAGCCGGCTTTTCGGCCTTTGGCTTGGCGGCTCGGGGTTTGAGCACTTTCAGCGCCTGCGTTGTGCCCTCGCTGTCGACTGGCCTGGCAGTTCCGCTGCCATTTACCGTTGCAGCGGCTTCCTGCCAATGGCGGTCGTGCTGTCCTTCCGGCCGACCTTCCTGTTCCCAACGGCGATAGGCTTCGGCACGGATACGCTCTTCCTTGTCTTCCAACATGTTCGCTTCCCCTGTCTTCCCGGTAGCAACACAATTGAGCATACGCGAATTTAGTGATTCTCACCCGCGAATTAAGCGAGAAACGGACCGGACGGGTGAGAAGCTCGACTGCCTTTTCGTTGGCTGCAGGGAGAAAACGGAAAAATCCCTGCATTCTTCGCACCGTCGCGTCCGTTTGGCACGGCCCGCAACTCTAATTGCAGAACGGTCCTGAGCCGGATTCGTTCCCGCTTTCAGACACGCCGCACGGAACCTTGCAGCGGGCGGGACGTTAGGTCGCGGTCATGCCATTCTGCCGGGAGATTTCGATGATTGACGAACAAGACGCCATCGAAGAGACTTGGGAGCTGATGCAGAAAATCGGTCTCTGCATGCTCTCCAGCCGCTCCGGCGACGACATCCGCGCCCGGCCGATGGCCGCCCATCCTGAACCCATCGTCAACGCCGTCTACTTCCTCACCGACATCAACGGCGCCAAGGACGACGACATCGCCCGCTGGCCGAATGTCGGGCTCGCCTTCGCCGATTCACGCGGCCAGAAATATGTCTCGGTCACCGGCACCGCCGAAATTTCCAATGATCGCGAACTGATCCGCGAGCTTTGGACCACGCCCGCCAGGGCCTGGTGGGAAAATGCCGACGATCCCGATATCCGGGTGCTCAAGGTCACACCGAAATATGCGGAATACTGGGACAGCCCGGGCAGTATCATCAGCTATGTCAAGATGCTGATGGCAGCCGTCACCGATCACCGGCCCGACATGGGCGACAACGTCAAGGTCAGCATGTAAAGAACCGCCATGGACGGACAGTTGCTGCAGTCGCTTGGCCTGATCTATGTCAGCGACACCGAACCCGGCATCCGGCGCGAGAAGCACGGTGACGGTTTCTGCTACCGGATGCCCGGCGGAGGCCTCGTCAACAGCGACGACACACTCGCGCGTATAAAAACCCTCGGCATCCCGCCGGCCTATCGCGACGTCTGGATCTGCCTCGATCCGCGCGGCCATCTGCAGGCCACCGGCTTCGACGCCCGCGAACGCAAGCAATACCGCTACCATCCGGACTGGCAATCGCTGCGCAGCGATCGTAAGTTCGACCAGCTCATCGCCTTCGGCGAGGCGCTTCCCCGGCTGCGCAATCGCATCGGTCGCGATCTCGGATCAGGCATCGAAAATGAAAAGGGCATTCTTGCCGCGATCGCCATGCTGCTTGATCTCGCGCATTTGCGGGTCGGCAATATCGTCTATGCCCGCGACAACAACACGTTCGGCGCCACGACGCTTCTGAAACGGCATCTCAAGATCATGCCGGACCGGATCGAGCTCCGCTTCGTCGCCAAAGGCGGCAAGAAGGTACAGCGGACGCTGAAGCATCCGCGCCTGCAGACCATGCTGGAGCAGATCGCCGACCTGCCGGGGCGACGGCTGTTTGCCTGGAAGGACGAAGAAGGCGTGGCGCACGCGATCGACTCCGGCAAGCTCAATGCCTATCTCGCCGCCACGGCAGGCCTCGCCATTTCGGCCAAGACGTTCCGCACCTGGGGCGGCTCGCTCGCAGCATTCGACCGGGCGATCCAAATCCTTGAGAATGGCCAAATCCCGACGATGAAATCGCTCTGCCAAGCCGCTTCGGTCGAACTGCACAACACCCCGGCGATTTGCCGCAAGAGCTATATTCATCCCGCGGTACTGGCGCTCGCCGAAGCAAAAAACGATCCGCTCCCCTGGTTCAAGCGCTGGAAACGTCGCCGTCCGCGGCGGCTCAATGGGCTCAGGGCAGACGAGAATGCGCTGCTGACCTTGCTCCGCTCCTCGGCGCGGTGACTGAAAGAAAGCAGAGATCCTATTCCCAACGTCGTATTTTAGCGGAACATAACACGACACGAGCGGTTACCCAGACATGACGTTCCGAAATTCGAGGAGGAAACCGTCATGGCCTATCAAGACCGTCATCCGGAACAGGGTCCAGCCGAAACTGGTCATGGCTCTGGGCGCGACTGCCCTCTATTCGCTGCTCGGCAGCCAAGCCAAGGTCACGCGCGATCGCGGCCGGCTCCTTAAGGCAGGAGCCTATACTGTCCTGGTCACGATCCATCCATGTTCCCTGCTCCGCAGCTTAGATCGTGGGGCGGCGGAGCGCAGCCAGGCGCTTGTCGTCAAAGAATTGGGAGAGATAAGAAAATATATCGGTTAATTACGAATTATATTTCCCTTAACGGGCTCCAGTAGACATCTCCAGATACCAGCGTCGTTCGCCAACATGCTGGATATTCGACGTTATATATTAATAAAAAACAAGAAACTATTCAAGCTCTGGCGGATTATACCAATGTGAATGTCTATCACTCTCTACCAAGTATAAGGATAAACACCATGCGAAGCATTCTCAAAACCACACTGGCCGCGGCTTTCGCAGCCGCCTGTATTTCCGGCGCCAGCGTCGCTTTCGCCGCTGACAGCGGCAACGGCGGTAATAACAATGGCAGCGGCCAACATGGCATGAATCCGGGTAAAGCCATGAACGGCAACGACTCCGATGTCCTGCCGACCGACCCGAACACGACGGGCTCGATCAAGTGCAACAACAATTCGGCCAACGCCCAGTCCGGCTGCGACGACACCGATGGCACCAATTATAACGGCACGCAGCAGTAGTTGCCGCTGTCAGCAGATTGAAAATATCCCTGCCGCAGCCGCGGCGGGGATATTTTTTCAATCAATCCGAGGCTTTATAGGGATCGGCGAGCGCTGCATCCGGCCGGCTGATCGGATATTTGATCACCGATACCTTTCTCGCCATCTGTTTCGGGCCATATTCCTTGAGCATGGCGCGGAAGCTCGGATTCATGCCGCCGTCGAGATAGGTATAGGCATGCATTTCCGGCGCCGTCGAAACGGTCAGGCTGGCATCGGCCACCCGGTCGTCCTTGCCTGTGTCGCCCGGGCAGCCCGCAAGCGGATCGGTCGGCTCGCCGCCGGGGAACATCTTGTTGAACACATATCTGCCGCCACACATGGAGACCTTTGGCTCCTGTCGGCTACGCTCGAAACTGTCATAGCCGACCTTGAGGTCACGCCAGAACGACATGTTCGGATCGCCGCTATGCGCCACCATATTGGCCGCCGTCATGCGGAACGGATAGGCCTGGACCTGGAAGGCCTGCTGGCCGCTCTGCAGCGATTTGAGCGTGATCGCATAGATTTCGGCGACCCCCTGGTCCGACATGGCGAAGCAGCCCGAGGACGAGCAGGCGCCATGCACCATCAGCGCCTCGCCCTTGTAGCCGAGCGCGCTTTCCAGCCGGTTCGGATAGCCGAGATTGAACGACAAGTAATAATTGGAATGCGGGTTGAGCTGGCCCATCGACACCGAATAGAAACCTTCGGGCGCCTGGCGATCGCCGATCTTGCGCTTCGGCCCGAGCTTTCCCGACCAGCGGCAGATCGGATAGGTCTTGAACAGGGCATATTGGCCGGAAGGCCTCTTCTTCCAGATTTCAAGCTCGCTTTCCTGCTTGAAGATGCGCACCAGAACCGGCTCGTCGTCGCTAAAACCCTTGGCCTTGATCTCACGGGCCAGCCGGGGACTGATATCCGTCGATGGCGCAATGTCGCTGAGGCTCATCGTGCTGCAACTGGCCGCAAGCGTCATGAGCGCAAGGGCGCCCAATGTACGCATCACGCGCGTCGGGCGCATCGCCGAATCGGGGCTCAAATCCAAAGGCATCGTCATCCCATCTCGCCGATGTCGCAGCCCGGCCGGACTGCCAACCATCGGTCCTAAAGATTGCCGCTTGCACGGTCCTTGCCCCATTGTCGAAACAAATGGTTACCGAACCGTTGCTACCGCAATTTCCCGCATGAACTCGCCCATGGCAAAGCAAAGCGGCGTTTTCATGATCGTTTGAGGCTGCCTATCGCAAAAGCAATGGCGAAGACAAACATCACGGCGCCAACCATGATCGGCCCTGCCGCCGGGCTGAAGACCTGCATTGCCATGCCGAACGAAAATGATCCGATGCCGCTGCCGGACGCATAGGCAAGCGCGAAGGCTGCACTGCCGGCGACCAGCGTGCTGCCGCTGTAACGTTCGCCCAGAAGCGTCAGCGCCGCGGTATAAAGCCCGACACTTGCCGTGCCGATAATGGCGAAGTCAATGATGATTGCCACTTCGGAGGTCAGCAGCGGCAGGATCATGAAACAGATCGCGGTTATCGCCGCCGCGACCAGCGCCACCGTGCCCCGCGAAAACGTGTCGAGGATCCAGCCGACCACTGGCTGCGACAGGGCCGTCGGCAGCGCCAGCATGGTGATGCTGATTGCCGCAAACGATTCCGAGTAGCCGAGCCGGGTAAAATAGATCGGCATGCCCGAAATCGCCGCGATATCGGCGAAGCCGAAAGCCGCGACCATGGCGACCAACATCGGCGCCCTCAGCAGGAAACGCAGGAACATCGATGATGTCGTCGATTCAGGTTCCGTCTGTGTCCGCCGGCAGATGATCACCGTGGCAAAGGCGACAAAGGCGATATAGACGGCGAGCAGCGCGAAGGCGAAACCGTCTTCGGTGCCGAACAGCGGGATCGCCATCGGCCCGGCGGCAAACCCACCGCATATGCCCATGCCGTAAAGGCCCGAGACACGCCCGCGAATCCGGTCGGGGCATGCTGTGTTAAGCCAGGCCTCGCTCATCATGAAGATGATGCTCGAGCAGCAGCCATGCAGGAAACGGGCAATGAACCATATCCAGAGCTGATCGAAACTCGCAAAGATCGCCAGGCTGACCGAGGCGCCGATCAATGCGGCAACGATCAGCCGATGGCCCCGAAGCACGGCCGTCAGCGGCCCCACCAGCAGCGTGGCGGCGGCAAGCCCTGCTGCAAAGCAGGCACCGGTCAAGCCGATGACACTGGGCGAAACGCCACGCGCGGTGAGAATCAGTGAAATCAGCGGGTAAGTGACGCCCTGCGACAGGCTGAACGCGGTCGCGCCGAAAATGACGACGGCGATCGCCGCCCAATCGGCATCGAATTCCGCCTTCGCCCGTGCTGCGCCCACTGCCCTCTCCCGTCGCTCGGAAACGATGACAGGAAAGGCAGTAAATTATTCACTCGTATAGTACAAGCGGCGGCCGGTGACATCTCGATGACATACGGCCACCTCACGCATCAAGCCGCGGCGATGGCAGTGATCTCAATCCGGAGATCGGGATTGGCGAGCCTCGCCTCGATGCAGGCGCGCACCGGCGGATTGTCCTTGTCGACCCAGGCGTCATAGACGCTGTTCATCGCGTCGAAATCGGCGATATTGGGCAGGTAGATATTGATCGACAGCAGCTTCGATTTGCTGCTGCCGGCCTCGGCGAGCAGCGCCTCGATCTGCTCAAGCACATCCTGGGTCTGTTCTTGCAGCGAGCCCTGGCTGCTGCGGGCGACCTTGCCTGCAACATAAACCGTGCCGGCATGCACCACGGCCTGGCTCATCCGCGAGCCCTTCTGATAACGTTGGATCATATTGCTCTTCCTTCCTGAATTGGCGCGGCCGTGGTTAGCAGGAGTGTCGGCACGGGTACAGTGCTGACGCCGAATTGAAATCCGTTAAGGCGATTGCCCTGCCATCACGAGCATGCCATGAAAGCTCACCAACGTGAGATGGCGTCGAATCGGAGGTTGCGTGTGGGCTTAAGTCTGGACAAGATCGAAGCGCTTGCCCCCGACCAAGGCTCACTCGACGCGGCCCGCAAGCTTCTGAAGCCGGCAAGCTGGCCCACACTCGCCGAGGACGGTGCCGGCCTCATCTGGGGCGAATGCCAGGGTTCCGGCGCCACGCCCTACCGCATTTCCGTTACCGAACTCGACGCCGGCTATAAATGCAGCTGCCCCAGCCGGAAATTTCCCTGCAAGCACTCGCTGGCGCTGATGTGGATGCGCGCCGAAGGCAAGGTGCCGTTCACGCCGGGCACGCCGCCCGACTGGGTCAGGGATTGGCTGTCGCGCCGCCGCGGCCCGAGCGCCGGCGCGCTCGCCGGCGAGGACAGACCGAAAGCCTCCATCGCCTCGACGGCCGAAGTGGAAGAAGCCGCCGACCCGAAGGCGGAAGCCCGCGCCGCAGCCGCCCGCGAACGCAATCGTGCCGAGCGCGAGGCATCTGTCGCCAACGGTCTCGATGAACTCGACATCTGGCTTTCCGACCAGATCGATGCCGGCCTGGCTGCCTTTGCCACCAAATCACTGACCGCCTGCCGGGTGATGGCGCAGCGCCTGTTCGATGCCAAGGCCGCCGGCCTGGCGCTGCGGGTCGATACACTGCCCGCCCGTTTGCTGAGGCTGCCGGAACCGGCGCGACCGCAGATGGCCGTGCAGGAACTCGGCCTGCTGCATCTGATCTCCGAAGCCTATCGCCGGCAGGAGCAATTGCCCGAGGCGCTGAAAAGCGATGTCCGGCAGATGATCGGCTGGAGCCTTGCCCGCGACGCCTTGCTTGAAGATGCTTCGGCCCTGCGCGTCACCGGCCCGTGGCAGGTCTGGGCGACCCGCAACGAGGTCCAGCCGGACAAGCTCAGGCGCATCGAGACCTGGCTTTTTGGAAGCGGGCGCAATGCCGTGCTGATCGAATTCGTGCCCRTCTCGACYGGCGCGGCATCTGGCGGCTTCAGCATCGGCGATAGATTCGAGGCAGAACTGGTCTTCTATCCCTCGCCCGTGCCGCTGCGTGCCATCATCGCCCGGCAGATCACCGGTTCGGAACCATCCGGCAATGCGCTTATCCTTCCTGATCAGGACGTGGCCACGGCCTATGAACACTATGAAAACGCGATGGCGGAAAAACCCTGGCTTGGCGACTTTCCCCTGATGTTCAAGGGCGCGAAAGTCCGGCGGTCGGGTGAAAGGCTCTGGCTGCACGACGAGGCGATCAGCCTGCCGCTCGACAATGATCAATCCACCGCCGCCTGGCCGCTCCTGCAATTCGACACGCTCGACGGTGCCGGCATCTGGGATGGCTCCAGCCTCACCTTGTGCTGGGGCGAAACGCCGCTCGGCAGGTGGACGGCATGACATTGCAGGATATCCGCACATCGATCCTGCCGCGCCTGATCTCCGGCGCTCGTGACGGCCTGCCGCTCGATCGTATCGGCGCCACCTCGCCGCTACAGACGCTGAGCCTCGCCGGCCAGGCCGTGCGCTTCGACCGGCCGGCACGCCCAGCGCAGTTCATGGTCGAGGAAAAGACTGAGGATGGCCGCCGGATCATCGGCGAGCCGGCGCGAAAACTGCTGTTGCGGCTTCTCGGCGGCAAGAGCCAGGCCTCCGAACATCTCGCCGATGCGCTGGCGCGTACCCTTGTCGAGCGATCGCTACGGCCACATCCATTCGATCTGCCGAGGCTCGAAACCTTCGTCAAACCGCGGGCCGAACTGCTAGGCGCCGAAGCGCTGGCCTTTGCCGAGCGCGCAACGCCGGCCGCGGAGAGGCAAAGCTATTTCGCACCCGACAAGCTGACCGACGACACCTGGATGCTCGCCACGCCAGCGGTCAAGGCGCACTATATCRCCGGCCGCCGCGCCGCCGACCCGGATGCCGCACGCGTGCTGGTCGAGACGTCCTGGGCCTCGGAAAATGCCGACAACAGGGTTCGCATTCTCGGCACGTTCCAGGAGCAGCTTTCCGCAACCGATGCCACCTTCCTCTCCGGCCTGGACAAGGACCGCGCACCGCGCGTCCGCGAACTGGCGCAGCGGCTTCTCTCTCGCCTGCCCGGCTTCGAGGGCGACGACCCGGCGCTGCGTGCCGCACTCGAACGCATCAAGGTCAACAAGAGCGGGCTGATCTTCAAGCGCACGACGCTCGGCCTCGAACTGCCGGCGACGATCAAGCATCAATTCGGCATCGCCGCCTGGATCAACGAGATTTTCAGCCCGGTCGGCATCGAAAAGCTCGCAGCCGCATTGTCGCTGTCCATCGATGACATGATCGCGAGCGTCGACAAGGATGGCAATCTCCTTCTCGCTTTCTTGATCATGGCGACCCGCGACCGTCGGCTGGATGTCGTCGAGACAGTCGCCAACAGGCTCTCGAATGCCTGGGAGGCGATCGCCCAGGCCAATATCAGCGATCTCGACGTGATGGATGCCGATTGGCGACGTCGCTGGGCCGACCTCGTGGTGCAGCCGCGCCAATGGACTGCCGATGCCCCGATCTGGACCCTGCCCAAGCTGGCCGACCTGCTCGACGCGCCCGCCTCACTTACGCTATTCGCCGATATTCTGGGGTCAAAACCCTGGAAAGCGCTGTGCAGCGAACCGGGCAAGGCCAGTTCCGATCTCGTCGAAAGCTTAGCCGTGCTTTGCCCGCCCGCCAGCCGCGACCGCCTGCGCGCCGATCTCGGCGCCTTCGACGCCGGGCGTGCCGGCAACGCCATTCTCTTTCTCGATCTCATGGATAGTCTGGAGGCCCCGAATGCCTGAAGCCCAACTCCGCCGCGCCGCAGAACAGATCTTTGCTGAAGAGCTCGCAGCCCTCGCCAAGGGCGACGACCGCGCCAGGCCGGCGAACTGGAAGCTGTCGCCGCAGGCGGTCGTGACCTATCTGCTCGGTGGCAAGGCATCGGACGGAACGCCGATCTCGGCCAAATATGTCGGCAATCGCCGGCTGATCGAAACAGCCGTGGCCACCCTCGCGACCGACCGCGCGCTGCTGCTGCTCGGCCTGCCCGGCACGGCGAAATCCTGGGTCTCCGAGCATCTCGCCGCCGCTATTTCCGGCTCGTCGCAGCGCATCATCCAGTGCACCGCCGGCACTGACGAAAACCAGATCCGCTATGGCTGGAACTATGCGCTGCTGCTCGCCAAAGGCCCGTCGAAGGAGGCGCTAGTCAAGACGCCCTTGGTGCGCGCCATGGAAGAGGGAACGCTGCTCAGGCTCGAAGAGCTCACCCGCATGGGCTCCGATGTGCAGGACACGCTGATCACAGTGCTTTCGGAAAAGACGCTGCCGGTGCCGGAGCTCGACACGGCCATCGACGCCCAGCGCGGCTTCAACGTCATCGCCACCGCCAACAACCGAGACAAGGGCGTCAACGAACTTTCCTCCGCCCTCAAGCGCCGCTTCAACGTCGTCGTCCTGCCATCGCCCTCCACGCTGGAAGAAGAAACCCAGATCGTCGTCAAGCGCGTCGGCGAAATCGGCACCAATCTCAGCCTGCCGCCGATCCAGCCTGCCGATAAGGAACTGGCGCGCGTCGTCACCCTCTTCCGCGAAATCCGCGAGGGCAAGACGCTGAACGGCAAGACCAAGCTCAAGACCTCGACCGGCACGCTGTCGACGGCCGAAGCGATTTCCGTCGGCGTCTCGGCCTGGGCCGAGGCTGCGCATTTCGGCGATGGCCGCATCGACGCAGATGCGCTCGCCGCCAACATTGTCGGCGCCGTGGTCAAGGACCCGGTGCAGGACAGCGTCGCACTCTCGGAATATCTCGAAACCGTGGTGCGCACCCGCGACGGCTGGAGCGATCTCTATAGCGCCATTCGCGAGGTCATCTGACCGATGAAGCGCAAGGCGCATCTTTTCGGTATCCGGCATCACGGGCCGGGCTCGGCGGCGCTGTTAAGAGGCGCGCTCGATGCGCTCGACCCAGCCACGGTGCTGATTGAGGGTTCGCCAGAGGGCGATGCGCTGATCCAATACGCGGCGCTCCCCGGCATGAAGCCGCCACTCGCCATGCTGTTCTACGCCGCCGACGAAGCGTCGAACGCCGTCTTCGCGCCATTTGCGGAATTCTCGCCGGAATGGGTCGCCATGCGCTGGGCACTGGAGCGCGGAAGACCGGTGCGCTTCATCGACTGGCCGGCGGCCGTGTCGCTGGCACTGACCAAAGCCGAGCGCGAGGAGATGATTACAGCGCTCACCAAGAAGGCAGCGGAGGCCGAGGAGACCGACAGCTCAGAGGCTGAGCCGAGCGAGAACGCCGACGAGACGCCTTCCGATACACCAGCACTTCGCCTCGATCCGCTCGATCTGCTGGCCGAGGCGGCCGGCTATGGCGACGGCGAAGCCTTCTGGAACGGCCTGATCGAGCATCATGGCGGCAGTCAATCTCCGCTCGACGTCTTTGCTGCAATCGAGCAGGCGATGATCGAGGCGCGCAGCCACCAATACGAAGCCGGGAGTATCGGCGAGCGCGAACAATTGCGCGAGGCGCGCCGCGAAGCGTTTATGCGCGGCCATATCCGTGATGCGCTGAAGCAGCATGAGGGCGAAGTCGCCGTGGTGGTCGGCGCCT
Source organism: Rhizobium sp. P2_G2 (assembly GCF_056403555.1). Classification (NCBI taxonomy): domain Bacteria; kingdom Pseudomonadati; phylum Pseudomonadota; class Alphaproteobacteria; order Hyphomicrobiales; family Rhizobiaceae; genus Rhizobium; species Rhizobium sp. P2_G2. The sequence goes on along the minus strand of NZ_JBFUFF010000029.1, from coordinate 12,813 downwards.
GGCATGTCGGTGGGCTGCGGACCAAGACCACTGTCGCCGACGACCGCGCCATCATCAAGGACCTGCCGAAGATCAAGGTCGAGGCGACCTGGGCACCCTGGAGCGACGGTCGGCTGAGTTACGCCTCGGGCTATGGCGCAGGCGTCATCTCGCCCGGCTGGTACCGGCATCTCTGGGGCCTCTATTCCGATGCGCGCCACGAAGGACCCGAAGCTTTCGCCGCACTCTGGCAAGCGCAGACGGCAGCATTGCTGCGCGAAGAAGGCCACTCGGCCTCGACTGCATCAGCCATCGAGGCGGCTCGGCTTTCGCTCGGCCTCGCTTCGATCCGCGGGCTGAGCGTCCCGGGGCTGACGGAGATGCGCGACGCCTCGCTCTCCGCCCTCTGCCACGGCGACCATGCCCAGTTGGCACTGATCGAGCGCAAGCTCTATATCGGCAGCCGCATCGGTGAGATCGACGATGCCGTGCCGCAAATGCCGCTCGCCAAGGATTTCGACCTCTGGTGCCGCAAGACGCGGCTCAAGCCGGAGGAGACGGCAAGCGAGGCCAAGCTCGACCTGCGCAGCGAAGCCGGCCTCGCCAAATCCACCTTCCTGCACCGGCTGAACCTGATCGATATCGGTTGGGGCCGGCTGATCGACGCCGAAGCAGGCCGCGGTACCTTCCGCGAGATCTGGCGGCTCGCCTGGTCGCCGGACATGGCCGTCAGCCTCGCCGAGGCGCTCGTCTGGGGGCTGACGATCGAGCAGGCGGCCGCGGTCGCCACAATCGAGCGCGCCCGCAAGGCCGATGGCATTGCAAGGCTGTCCGAACTGGTGCGCGGCGCCCTGGTCGCCGACCTGCCGGACGCGGCAGGCACCTGCATCGACCTGTTGCAGACTGCCGCCGTACAGACCAGCGACATCACCGACCTGATGGTCGCCGTGCCGCCGCTGGTGCGCATTGTCCGCTATGGCACCGCGCGAAAACTGCCGGAGGAAGAACTCAAGGCATTGGTCGTGGCGCTGAGCGCCGAGATCAATGCCGGCACCCGCATCGGCTCGCACCAGCTCGACGATGCCGCGACGGCCGCGCGCGTCAACGCCATGCGCGCCTATGACGAAGCGCTCGGCCTGTTCGGCGATACCAATCTGCTGGAGGATTGGCGACGGCAATTGGCTCTCATGGTCGATGACGAACATATCGTAGCCTCCGTCGCCGGGCTCAGCCTGCGCCGCCTGCACGATCTGTCGCTCTGGGACGAGACCCGCATCGCCGCTGCCTTCTCCCGCCACATCGTCGGCGAAACGCCCGCCCGGGCCGGCGCCTTCGTCGAAGCCTTCCTCACCGGCTCGGCCGAAGTGCTGATCCAGGACCAGGCTCTGCTTTTCCTGATCGACGAATGGCTCTGCGGGCTTGACGCCGACATTTTCGTCGAGAGCCTGCCGCTCCTGCGCCGCGCGCTGTCCGGCTTCGACGCTGTCAGCCGCAGGCGTGTCATGGAACGCATTGCCGGCGGGCGGCGCGAACACGTGGTGACCGAACTCCCGGCAGGCGACAATCCGGCCTTCGAGCGAGCCCTGCCTCTGCTCAAGCAAATTCTCGGGATGAACGCATGACCGATCCGGAACGCATCCGCCGCTGGAAACTGGCGCTTGGCGACGATGACATGAGCGGGCTCGATGATCGCGACCAGCGGCTCAGCCGCGCGCTCTCTGCACTTTATGAAGGCCAAGGCGCCAAGAAGGGCCGCGGCGGGCTTGGCGCATCGGCGCCGAAAGTGTCGCGCTGGCTGGGCGATATCCGCGAATTCTTCCCCTCGCCGGTCGTCCAGGTGATCCAGAAGGACGCCTTCGAGCGGCTGAATCTCAAGGCGCTGATGCTGGAGCCGGAATTCCTCTCGACGCTGGAAGCCGACGTGCATCTGGTCGCCGACCTGATTGCGATGCGCAACGCCATTCCGGAAAAGACCATGGAAACGGCGCGCATGGTGGTCAACAAGGTCGTCGAAGACCTGATGAAGCGACTGCAGTCGAAGACCGTGGAAAAGCTGACCGGCGCGCTCAACCGTTCGCAGCGCACCCGCCGGCCGCGGCATGCCGACATCGACTGGCCGCGCACGATCCGCGCCAATCTGCGGCACTACCAGCTGGATCTCAACACGATCGTGCCGGAAACGCTGATCGGCTTTTCCCGCAAGACCCGCACCCGCGCCGATCTCGACCATGTCATGCTCTGCGTCGACCAGTCCGGCTCGATGGCGCCATCGGTCGTCTACGCCTCGATCTTCGCCGCCGTCATGGCGTCGCTGCCAGTGCTGTCGACCAAGCTCGTCTGTTTCGACACGGCGATCATCGACCTGACCGAGGACCTGGCCGACGCGGTGAAAGTCCTGTTCGGCATCCAGTTGGGCGGCGGCACGGATATCAACGCAGCGCTGGCCTATTGCGAGACCAAGATCGAGCATCCCGCCAAGACGCATCTGGTGCTGATCACCGATCTTTTCGAAGGCGGCGACGCACCCGCCATGCTGGCGCGTGTGGCAGCGCTGAAACAATCCGGCGTCAATGTCATCGTGCTGCTGGCTCTCTCCGACGACGGCCGGCCGAGCTACGACCAGCGCCATGCCGGCGCCATCGCCGCCATGGACTGCCCCGTCTTCGCCTGTACGCCGGACCAGTTTCCCGACGTGATGGCCACGGCGCTTACCAAGCAGGACGTGGCACAATGGGCGAGTGCGAATGGGATAGAGTTGGTGCGGGGTATCGCCACTTGAACTATTGAACCCGAGTTTCCTGCTCCGGATCGACAGCGGCCTTCAAAGGGCGACAGCCCATCGGCATGCAGGCATCATCAAGAACAAGCGGCGATGATCCCAATCTCCACGGTATAACCATCACCGGCGAGTTTCGCCTCGACGGTCGCCCGGGCGGGCGCCTGGCCCTCCGGCAACCAAGCCTCCCAGACGCTATTCATCTCATCGAATGTCGACATGTCGGCAAGCCAGATCGTGGCACTGAGGACGTTTTTCGACGCACTGCCATATGTTTCAAGCAGCAAGGCGATCCGCCCCAAAATGTCAGCTGTCTGTTCGCGGACGGAGGCGCCGCGGGCATCGCCCGCGACCTGTCCCGCAAGGAAAATGAAGCCGCCATAGACGACAGCCTGGCTCATGCGTTTGCCGGTCTGGTAGCGTGCGATCTCCATGATTTCCCCCTCTAATCCTTTAGCGAAACCCTTTGCCGCTCGGCGCGACGCTGCAGCCACTGGATCGTCGCAAGAAACAGCGTCGAGAACACGATGAGCAGCGTCGCGACCGCGGCGATCGTCGGGCTCAATGTCTCGCGTACGCCGCTCCACATCTGCCGCGGCAATGTCCGTTCCTCGGACCCGGAAATGAACAGAGCAATCACCACTTCGTCGAAAGAGGTGACGAAGGCAAACAGCGCACCCGACGCCACCCCGGGCGCGATGATTGGCAGCATGATGCGCAAGGTCGCCTCGACCGGCGTCGCGCCCAGGCTCGACGCCGCCCGCATCAGGTTATAGTCGAAGCTGGCCAGCGTCGCCGTGACCGTGATGACGACGAAGGGCGCGCCGATTGCGGTATGCGCCAGCACCAGGCCAGTCAAGCTGTTGAGCAGCCCCACGGCAGCGAAGGCATAGTAAATGCCGACCGCGGAGACGATGACCGGCACGATCATCGGCGAAATCAGAATAGCCGTCAGCGTTGCTCTCGCCGGGCAGGCCGGCCGGCTGAGGCCGATCGCAGCCAGCGTGCCGAGGAATGTCGACAGCAGCGTGGCGCAGACCGCCACGATAATGCTGTTGCGCAGGGCCAATTGCCAGACGTTGGAATTGAAGAATTCTTCGTACCAGCGCAACGAGAAGCCCGGCATCGGATAGGTGAAGAACGGCTCGGCGTTGAATGACAGCGGCACGATTGCGGCGATCGGCGCGATCAAGAACACGATCACCAATCCGCCGGCGACCCAGAGCAGGATATTGAACACGCGGGCGAAGGAGAAGAAATCTGTCATTATCCGATCCTCAGCCGGTCGATGCCGACAATGCGATTGTAGACGGCATAGAGTATGAGCACCGCCGCCAGCAGGATGGCGCTCAAGGCTGCGGCCATGCCCCAATTGGTGACCTGGTTGGAATAATAGGCGATGAAATAGCTGATCATCTGATCGCCGGCGCCGCCGACGAGAGCCGGCGTGATATAGTAGCCAAGTGCCAGGATGAAGACGAGCAGACCGCCGGCGCTGACACCCGGCATGCTCATCGGCAGGTAAACCTTGAAAAAGGCCGAGACGGGCGGCGCCCCGAGCGACGACGCGGCTCGCAGATAGACCGGCGGAATGCCCTTCATCACGCTATAGATCGGCAGCACCATGAATGGTAGCAGGATATGGGTCATGGCGATCAGCACGCCGATGCGGTTGTAGATCAGGTCGAGCGGATGAGCCGGATCGACCAGCCCAAGCCAGATGAGCGCCGAATTGACGACGCCGCGACTTTGCAAGAGCACGACCCAGGCGCTGGTGCGGACGAGCAGCGAGGTCCAGAACGGCAGCAGCACGAGGATAAGCAATGTATTGGCGACCGCCCCCTTGGCACGCGCGATCAGCGCCGCCAGCGGATAGCCCAGCAGCAGGCAGACGATCGTCACAGACGCACTGACCACGAAAGTTCGGATCAGCACGTCGACATGCACCGCATTGTCAGGCGACACATGCCGGATCGCACCCGCCGCGTCGCGTTCGAGATCGATCGATGCGAGGAGGTAATAATCCGTCAGCTTCGGCGATGCATTGCGGATGATCGTCCAGTAGCGCGGCGTCGCCCAGTCCGGATCGACCCCGACAAAGGCGGCCTCGTATGGCGCCTGCGCATTGCGGACCGTCCGCGCGGTCTTCAACAGCATCGAGCGCATGCCGGTCTTATAATAATTGAGGCGTTTGGCCACCTCGGCCATCTCATCGCGCGGCGTCTGCTTCAGGTCGGCCGCAAAGGCGGCGAACAGGGCTTCATCAGGAGCCGATTTTCCGTCCCAGAACGCCAGTGCTGCAACCGTGCTCGGCAGCGCCGAGGGTACTTCCCTGTTGTCGACGGCGCGCGTCAGCAGCAGGCCGATGGGCAGGACAAAGACCAGGAGCAGGAAGACCAGCAGTGGCGCCACGAGCAGCAAAGCCTTGAGACGTGCCTTGTTCCTGGCCTGGCTCAGGCGTTTCGCCCGCGCCAGACCAGCCGCCGCCGCCTCATGATTTTCATTCATTGTCGCGCTTACCATCGCCAAGCCTTCCTGCCTGGTAAAGAGGTGGACGGAGCCAGGGATAACCCCGTCCACCCTTGGGAGCTTATTGTGCCAGCCACTTGTTGAAGCGTTCGGTCAATTCCTCGTCATGGTCGGCCCAGAATTCCGAGCTGACGACAAAGGCGTTCTTGCTGTTCTCCGGCGAGGTCGGCAGATCGGCCAGGATATCCTTCGGCACCTTGGCAATCGCGGCCTTCAGCGTCGGGCCGTAGGAAATGTACTTCGACTGCTGCGACATCACATCGGGATCAACGGTGAAGGCGATGAACTTGTCCGCCAGGTCCTTGTTCTTCGATCCCTTGGGTTCGGCCCAGAGGTTGAAGTCCATGCCCTGGCCGTCCCAGACGATCTTGAAATGCTTGCCGTTGTTCTTGACGGCGTCATAGATGCGGCCGTTCCAGGCCGTCGTCATCACCACTTCGCCATCGGCGAGCAGTTGCGGCGGCTGGGCGCCTGCCGTCCACCAGACCTTCACGTCCTTCTTGATCGTGTCGAGCTTCTTAAAGGCACAGTCGACGCCTTCCGGCGTGCCGAGCACCTTGTAGACATCGGCCGGCTTGACGCCATCGGCGATCAGGGCAAATTCCAGCGTCGTCTTCGGCGACTTGCGCAGCGCGCGCGGCCCGGGGAATTTCTTCGTGTCGAACAGGTCGGCCATGGTCTTCGGTCCGCCGTTCGGAAACTTGTCGGCGTCATAGGCATAGACCGTGCCGAAGACGATCGTCGCCACGGCACAATCCATGGCCGCGCCGTCGACGAAGGCACCCTTGCCGCCGAGTTTCGAATAATCGATCGTCTCGAGCCAACCTTCGTCGCAGCCCTGCAATGCGTGGCTGGGTTCGACGTCGACGACATCCCATGTCACCTGCTTGGTGTCGACCATGCCCTTCAGTTTCGCCGTCGAGCCATCCCATTCATCCTGAAGGATCTTGGTGCCGGTCTTGGCCATGAACGGCTTGAAAAAAGCTTCCTCCTGGCTCTTGGTATAGGCGCCACCCCAGGAGGTGACCGTCAGCGTATCCCCGGCAAATGCAGTTCCGGTCACTGCAAGCACGAGGGCGGAGGAAAGAAGCATCGTAGAAAAACGCATCATGGTGGTTCCCCTTCTTTGTTGCGTCTGTGGAAATGGATCTGGTTCAGGAGGGCGCGAGCGCCCGGCAGTGCTCTGGGCTCCAGCCGATCGTGACATTGGCCCCGGCATTGACGGCAACGCCCTGGGATGCGGCGATCTTGACGACGACATCGTCGCTGCCGCAGGCGGCGAGCCGCATCCTGACGTGATCGCCGTGATAGATGATTTCCTTGAGTGTGGCCGAGAAACGGTTGGCGACGTCCTGCGGCGGCGATAGCAGGATGCGCTCAGGGCGGAGCACAAGCGTGGCCCGCGCGCCCTCCTTCAGCCCCTCGCCCGCGCCGGCCACGATGATCGATCCGTCACTCGTGCGTATCCGGCAAAGCCCGCCCTCCAGCGCCACGACCTCGCCGGCAATGGCATTGTTTTCGCCGATGAAGGTGGCGACGAACGGATTGGCCGGCATTTCGTAGAGCGCATCGGGAGCCGCGATCTGCTGCAGGATGCCGTCGTTGAACACGCCGACGCGATCCGACATGGTCAGCGCCTCGCTCTGGTCATGGGTGACATAGACGACATTGATGCCGAGACGCGCATGCAGATGCTTGATCTCGATCTGCATGTGCTCGCGCAACTGCTTGTCGAGCGCACCGAGCGGCTCGTCCATCAGCACGAGCTGCGGCTCGAACACCAGCGCGCGGGCCAGGGCAATGCGCTGCTGCTGCCCTCCCGACAGCTGGTTTGGCCGGCGGGCCTCGAAATTGCCCATCCTGACCATGTCCAGCGCACGACGGACTCGTGTGTCGATCTCAGCCTTGCCAAGGCGGCGCATTTTCAGCGGGAAGGCAACGTTCTCGCCGACCGTCATGTGCGGAAACAGGGCATAGTTCTGGAAGACCACACCGATATTGCGGCGATGCGGCGGCACGCTGTCGATGCGGGTGCGATCGAGCATGATCGTGCCGTCGGTCGGCGTCTCAAACCCCGCCAGCATCATCAGCGTGGTGGTCTTGCCCGATCCGGATGGACCGAGCAGCGTCAGAAACTCGCCCTTGGCGACATCGAGATCCAGCCCCCTGACGACGAAGTTTTCGCCGTCATAGGATTTGCGCACGCCCTCGAAGGCGATAAAGCGATCGCTCATGAAATCCTCCTTGCATCGCCGGGTCCCTGCCTCTTTGTCTCGATGCTGCCTGATATTGTCTCGGTCATTTCTATTTTGTCAAGCCATACAAAAAATTTTGTATGAGATGTTTCAAACTGCTCGAAAAATGTGGAAATCCATGTTAAGCACGACGAACAACTGACATTGGGGGATTTCGTGGAGCGCTCCACCTGGCTACACGAAAGCTGTTTGTGGGAATTGTATGCCTGAAGAAACTAACACGAACCACACAAATAGGGGACAAGGAACCCGCATTCCGGCTTATCTTGAACTGGCGGAGGAATTGGAGGCGAAGATCCGCTCCGGCGCATTGCCGCCGGGTAGCCAGCTGCCGCCGCAGCGCGACCTGGCGAAGGAGCGCAATCTCAATGTCTCGACCATCACGCGCGCCTATCGCGAGCTGCAGAACCTCAATCTGGTGACCGGCAGCACGCGGCGGGGAACGACCGTCACCGGCGAAAGCGCCATGCCGCGCGTCGACCGCGCCGTGACGCCGGCAGGCGTGATCGACCTGACCGTCAACCGTCCCGCCGTCGACGATTTCCAGCAGCGGCTGGCGCAATCCCTGCCGACGCTTTCGGCCGATTCACGGTTTCGGCAGATGCAGGAATATCAGCCGCCGGAAGGGCCGGCCTGGGCGCGCCGGGCGGCACGCACATGGATTTCGCTCAACGGCTTCGATCCGCCCGAGGACGATATCGTGGTCACCAGCGGCGCCCAGCATGCGCTGCTCGCTGTCATCTGCAGCTTCATCGAGCCGGGCGATACGATCGTCTGCGACCGGCTCACTTACTATGGCCTGATCGCGCTGGCGCAGATGTTCCGGTTCCGCATCATCGGCATCGGCAGCGATGCCGAGGGCATGTCCGCCATCGAACTCGACCAAGTTTGCAGCCGCGAAAAGGTCCGGGCCGTCTTCACCGTGCCCTCGATGCACAATCCGACCGTAGTGACGATGAGCGAAGCCCGCAGGCGAGACCTGGTGGAAGTGGCCGAACGCCACGATCTCATCATCATCGAAGACGATGTCTACGGCCCGATGCTGGGGACGCGCGGCAGCCCGCTGATCACATTGGCGCCGTCACGCACCTACCACATATCGGCGCTCTCCAAGGCGCTCGCGCCCGGCCTTCGGGTCGGCTATCTCACCTGCCCACCCGGCCGGGCGATCCTGTCGGCGGAGGCGGTGCGCACGACGGCCTGGATGCCCTCGCCGATCCCACTTCTGCTGGCAACCCGCTGGCTGGAGGATGGGACGGCGGAAGCCATCCTGAAGGCGCAGCTCGCCGAACTGCGCGCGCGGCATACCATCGTCACGACCATCCTCGCCGGTCATTCCTTCTCGGGGGACCCGCGCTGCATGTTCCTGTGGCTGAAACTCCCCGCCCCCTGGCGATGCGCGGATTTCACCGCCAATCTCAAGGCCCATGGCGTCGCCGTCATGCCCGCCACGGCCTTTGCCTGTGATCGCCAGCCGGTGGAGCACGCCGTGCGCGTCAATGTCGGCTGCGCCTCATCGCGCGATGAACTCGCAAGAGCCCTGCGCATCATCGTCGCCACGCTCAACGATCGTCCGCGCGCCTTGACGGGACTGGTCTAGCCGATGACAAGCCCGCTGCCGGATCTCCCGCAACTGCCCGCAAGCGAGCGCCGGACCGTCCTCGTCGTCGGCGCCGGATTTGTCGGGCTCTGCTCCGCACTCTGGCTGCGGAGAGCCGGACACAGCGTGACCATCATCGATCGCGAGCCGCCCGTGGGAAATGCCTCCTACCGGCAGGCCTGCTCCTACGGCAATGCCTGCACCTTCGCGCCGCATGGCGTGGTTCCCGTCGCCAGTCTGGGCGTCGCCTGGCGGGTGCCCGGAATGCTCCTCCATCCGCTTGGCCCGCTCGCCATCGTCTGGCGCTACCTGCCGCACCTGGCGCCCTGGCTCAGGGCCTTCCTTGCAGCGAGCAGCAAGGCGGAGGTCGAGCGGATCGCCGGCGTACTCTCAACGCTGCTGTCGCATGCCGATGCCGCCTGGCAGCCACTGATGAAGCAAGCAGGCGCCACGCATCTCAAACAGCACAATGGCTGCCTCTATCTCTACAAAACCGAAGCGCAGTTCCAGGCAGCCGAAGCGGAAAACCGGCTGCGCGAGCGCAAGGGCGTCGTTCTCGATCGGCTTGATGCGGGGGCAATCAGAGAGATCGAACCGAACCTCGCACCGCTCTACCACAAGGGCGTGTTGTTTAGCGACGCCTACACCATCTCCAGCCCAAAGCAGCTCGCCTTCGCCCTCGCCAAAACGCTTTCGCAGGCTGGCGCAACCTTCGTGAGCGCCGATGTCACGGCCATTGAAACACGGCAAGACGGCATCAGCCTGAAAGCCGATAGCGAAACTTTGCACGCCGATCATGTCGTCGTGGCCGCGGGGGCACATTCGCGAAAGCTGGTGCGCATGGCGGGTGACGACGTGCTTCTCGACACCGAGCGCGGCTATCACGTGCTGTTTCCCCGATCCGGCCATCTGCTCGGCCGTCCCGTCTGCTATCCCGAACACGGATTCTACATGGTGCCGATGGCCGACGGGCTGCGCGCAGCCGGCACGGTGGAACTTGGCGGCCTGTCGGCCCCATTGAATCCGAAACGGACGGCCGTGATCCGGGACGGCGTGAAGAAACTGCTTCCCGATGCTGAAGAGGCCACGGACGAATGGCTCGGCTTTCGCCCGTCGATGCCGGATTCGCTGCCCGTGATCGGAAAATCCCCGCGCACACCGCGCATGACCTATGCATTCGGCCACGGCCATCTCGGCCTGACGCTTTCGGCGCTGACGGGATTTTTGGTTTCCCAGCTGATTTCAAACCAGGAGCCGGCAATGGACCTCTCGCCCTTTGCTCCCGGTCGGTTTTAGGCGATTGCCAGGAATACTTCTTTCGACATTGAATAAATCATATATTTCGATATTTAGATAGAATTCGGATACGAATTCAAAGAAACCTTGCCCTGATGAATCGCAATTTTCTGGTGATAGAACCTGAGGAAGGCATGGCTGTCCTCAAAGGATTGGCGTCCTCCGTCCTTGTGTCGAGGTTGAAGCTCCGGAATGGCAAGGAGCGATGAATATCAACAACATCGCCGCGGAACTCGCGCTGCCGCAATCGACCGTCGCGACCAATCTGCAGATGCTGAAGGAAGCCGGACCGAGACGCAGAGGGCGAAGAAGGGCAGCCAGAAGGTCTGCTATCCCACGGCGGAAGAAGTGTTGGTCGTCTTCAAGAGCGAATATCGAAAGGTGCGCATCGGCGCCAAGGACGATGCGAAGCATCCCGGCGGCATCAGCATTTTCGACCGCGGCTTCGGCAATTACGATCAGGATATCGTGCTGAGAATCAGTACCGGTTGATATCAAAAAATGGGATGAAAAAAATATTACAACGATTTCAATGGGTTTTGCAGATTTACAACGTTTTCGCATTTAATTATCATACTTTTGGCTATTCATGCTTGACGAAGCCAGCACCGATCGCCATTAATACCGGGAAAGATGATTTAAATCATCATTTCTGATATTAATGGGAGGAATGCATGAAGGCAGCCGTGACGGCGCATGCGCGCTATGTTGTCTCGAATATCGACCCAAGGCTCTACGGATCCTTTATCGAGCACCTCGGTCGCGCGGTCTATACCGGCATATACGAGCCGGGCCATGCCAGCGCCGACGAGAACGGCATGCGGCAGGACGTGATCGATCTCGTCAAGGAGCTCAACGTTCCGATCGTCCGTTATCCCGGCGGCAACTTCGTCTCCGCCTACAATTGGGAAGACGGCATCGGCCCCAAGGAAGAGCGCCCCACCCGCCTCGACCTCGCCTGGCACACATCCGACAGCAACCAGGTCGGCATCCACGAATTCGCCGACTGGTGCAACTCCGCCAATGCCGACATGATGCTCGCCTTCAATCTCGGCTCGCGCGGCCTCGACGAGGCCCGCAACTTCCTCGAATATGTCAACCATCCCGGCGGCAGCCGCTGGAGCGACCTGCGCATCAAGAACGGCCGCAAGGAGCCCTTCGGCGTCAAGCTCTGGTGCCTTGGCAACGAGATGGACGGCCCCTGGCAGATCGGCCACAAGACCGCCGACGAATATGGCCGGCTTGCGCACGAGACAGCCAAGGCGCTACGCGCCTTCGACAAATCGCTGGAACTCGTGGTCTGCGGCTCGTCCAACGCCAAGATGCCGACCTATCCCGAATGGGAAGCGACCGTGCTCGACCATACCTATAACGAGGTCGATTATATCTCGCTGCACATGTATTTCGAAAACGAGGCGCACGACACCGCCAATTACCTGGCGGTGAGCGAGAAGCTCGACGACTATATCATGTCGGTCGCCGGCGTGATCGATTACATCAAGGCTAAGAAGCGCTCGACCAAGCAGGTCTACATTTCCTTTGACGAATGGAATGTCTGGTACCATTCCAAAGAGCAGGACCGCAAAATCCTTGAAGGCAATGACGGCTGGCCGTCGGCGCCGCCGCTTCTCGAAGACATCTACAATTTCGAGGACGTGCTGCAGGTCGGACTGATCCTCAATACCTTCATCCGCCGCGCCAATGTGGTGAAGATCGCCTGCCTGGCGCAGTTGGTCAATGTCATCGCGCCGATCATGACCGTGCCGGATGGCCCGGCCTGGCGGCAGACGACCTTTTATCCGTTCCTGTTCGCCTCGCTCTACGGCCGCGGCAAGGCGCTCGACCTGCGCGTCGAAAGCCCGACCTACAAGTCCGACGTGGCGGGCGATGTCGCCTATGTCGATGTTGCAGGCACCTATGACGAGGCGACCGGCCATGTCACCTTCTTCGCCGTCAACCGGCATGCGAGCGAAGCGATCGATGTCGATCTCGCGCTCGAAGGTTTCGGCGGCGCCAGCATCGCCGATCACCAAGTGATGACGCATACGGATCTGCGCGCCACCAACTCGGCCGAGAATCCCAACAATGTGGTGCCGAAACCCGGCTCCGGCGCTGCGGTGAAGGACGGCAGGCTCAGCCTGTCGCTGCCGCCTTATTCCTACCAGATGGTCCGCCTCAAAGTTTGAACGCGGACAGTGCAAGGATGAAGCCGGGGAGGAATGAAGACGTGACGGCCGAAATCGATATCAGCCATGTGAAGAAGCAGTTCGGGGCGCTGACGGTGCTCGAGGACTTGTCACTCTCGATCAGGGCTCATGAATTCATCGTCTTCCTCGGCCCATCGGGCTGCGGGAAATCGACACTGCTGAGGATGATCG